>JBBIJG010000222.1:0-5286 GCA_037446095.1 Caldilineae bacterium | reverse complement strand
TTTGGATGCCTACCTTGTCGCCGAGAGCATTGCTGAGCAGTTGGAGAAACGGATTTCCTTTCGGCGGGCTATGAAGCAGGCCATCGCGCGGGCCATGCGGGCCGGGGCCAAAGGGATCATGATCACCTGCGGCGGGCGTCTGGCTGGGGCCGAGATGGCGCGTCGGGAAACCTTCCGTGAAGGACGGGTCCCCCGGCACACTTTGCGCGCCGACATTGATTATGCTCAAAGCGAAGCCCTGACTACCTTTGGGCGGATCGGGGTGAAGGTCTGGATCTATAAGGGCGAGATCTTGCCCGAGAAACCCGTGACTGAAGAAGTCCCAGCAGCGAGTTGAGGAGCAAACTGCCATGTTGATGCCGAAAAGAGTGAAATATCGTAAGGCCCAGCGGGGGCGTATGAAAGGCAAGGCTGGGCGGGGCAATGAGATAGCCTTTGGGGAGTTCGGCCTGCAAGCTTTGGAGCCTTGTTGGATGACCAGCCGCCAGATCGAGGCGGCCAGGCGGGCCATCGTCCGCCATGTCAAACGGGGGGGGAAGCTATGGATCCGGGTCTTCCCGGACAAGCCGGTCACGGCCAAGCCGGCTGAGACTCGCATGGGCAGTGGCAAGGGCAATGTGGACCATTGGGTAGCCGTGGTCAAGCCTGGGCGGGTTATCTTTGAAATCGCCGGTGTCAGGGAAGAAGCGGCTCGTGAGGCGATGCGCCTGGCTTCTCACAAGCTTCCGATTAAGACCCAGTTCATCGCCCGGCGAGATCCGATCACTGGAGGTAAGGAGGGCTGATGAAGGCCAAGGAGCTTCATGCTATGACTGCAGAAGAGCTGGCACAGAAACTCGATGACGCTTACGAGGAGTTGTTCAACCTGCGTTTCCAGTTCAGCAGCGGGCAGTTGAAGGACTTTAACCGCCTGACCGCGCTCAGGAGGGATATTGCTCGCCTGAAGACCATCATGCGGGAGAGAGAGCTGGCCCGGCTGAGAGAGGGAGGAGAGGTATGAGAGAGCGGCGGAGGAGATTGATGGGATATGTGGTGAGCAATAAGATGGATAAGACCGTTGTGGTCAAGGTGGAGAGGCTGCAGCGCCATCGCCTGTATCATAAAGTGGTGAAGAAGAGCAAAAAATTCAAGGCTCATGATGCCTATAACTCATGCCAGGTCGGGGACCTGGTGCGTATCGTCGAGTCACGTCCTCTGAGCAAGGAAAAGCGGTGGGTGGTGGAGGAGATAGTGGAGAGAGCCGAAAAGTCTGTTGAAGAGGCAGAGGGAGGGGAGGGGCAGGAATGATTCAACAGGAATCTCGATTGCGCATAGCGGATAACACCGGAGCCAGAGAGATTCTCTGCATCCGGGTCCTGGGGGGCTCAACCCGACGTTATGCCCGCGTTGGAGATATTATCATTGCTTCGGTCAAGCAGGCTATCCCCACGGCTTCGGTTAAGAAGGGGCAGGTCGTGCGGGCGGTCGTCGTCCGTACGGCCAAGGAATACAGTCGCCCTGATGGCTCCTACGTCCGGTTCGACGATAATGCGGCCGTCATCTTAGACGAACAGCAGAATCCCAAAGGCACTCGTATCTTTGGGCCGGTGGCCCGTGAACTGCGGGATAAAGGTTTTATGAAGATTGTCTCTCTGGCCCCGGAAGTGCTGTAGCTAGCGCCTGTTTGAGGCGCCCGCCGGGCCACAGGCGAGGAGGTCATGGTGAAGATCAAAGAAGGTGATACCGTAGTCGTCCTGAGCGGTGAAGCGCGGGAATTAAAAGGTACTGTCCGCCAGGTCCTCCATGGATGGAAGGTCAATCGGCGACGACAGCGAATAGGTCGGGACCCCGGGCGAGATCTGGTGATTGTCTCTGGCGTCAATATCGTGAAGAAGCATCAGAGACCCACCGGTAGCACCAGGACCCAGGCGGGCATCATTGAGTTTGAAGCGCCTATCCACATTTCCAATGTGGCGCTGTTTTGCCCCCACTGTGACCGACCGGCCCGGGTTGGTTATCAACTGTACGAAGATGGCACCAAGAGCCGGGTGTGCAAACGGTGTGGTCAACCATTGGATTAGCTCTGGGAGCGAATATGCCTAGATTGAAAGACAGATACCGTAAGGAAGTCGTTCCGGCTTTGATGGCCGAGTTCGGCTACCGTAATGTGATGGAAGTACCGCGTTTGCAAAAAATCGTTGTCAACGTCGGGCTGGGTGAGGCGCTGCAAGACGTCAAGGCCCTTGATGCGGCAGCCAGAGACATCGCTACTATCACCGGACAGAAACCCATTATCACCCGGGCCAAGAAATCTATCGCCAGCTTCAAACTGCGGGAAGGTAATCCCATTGGGGTCAAGGTGACGCTGCGGGGCAACCGGATGTACGATTTCCTGGACCGGATGTGCAATGTGGCTTTGCCGCGTCAGCGCGACTTTCGTGGCGTCTCACCTGACTCTTTCGATGGCCGTGGCAACTACACCTTGGGCTTCAGGGAGCAACTGGTCTGGCCGGAGATCCACTATGACAGCATTGACAAGATACGCGGCATGGAAGTGACCATCGTCACCACGGCCTCAACCGATGAAGAGGCCAGACGTTTGTTGCAGCTCTTGGGGATGCCGTTTAGAAGGTAGCGGCAGGGATCATTGACCCGCATTGAGGAGGGTATGTGGCCAAGAAAAGCATGATCGAACGAGAGAAGCGGAGAAAGTACCCGACCCGGGTGCGCAACCGTTGTCGGATATGTGGTCGCCCCAGGGGGTACATGCGTCGTTTCCAACTCTGTCGTATTTGTTTCCGACAGGTGGCTTTGGAAGGGAAGATACCCGGGATCATCAAATCGAGTTGGTAGTAAGGAGAAAGGGCTGACCATGACGGATCCGATTGCTGATATGTTGACCCGCCTCAGAAACGCGAGTATGACCCGACATCAACAGGTGGTGATGCCCAGTTCCAAAATGAAGGTCGCCATCGCTCGCATCCTGAAAGAAGAAGGGTTTATTCAGCATTATGAGGTGACCCGAGATCGTCCCCAGCCTATGCTCAGGATTCGGTTGAAGTATGCGGACAATCAAAAGCCTGTCCTGAGAGGCCTGAAACGGGTCAGCAAGCCGGGCTGCCGGGTCTATACCAAAAGACAAAACATCCCCCGGGTTCTCAGTGGGTTGGGGATCGCCATCCTCTCCACGCCCAAGGGGGTCATGACGGGGGCGAAGGCTCGTCGCCTGGGCGTGGGGGGTGAGGTGCTGTGCTACGTCTGGTGAGTGGGGCCAAGACTGGGGCGAACTGAGTGGAGGTGTTCAGATGTCTCGTATCGGGCGAAGGCCCATTCCTGTGCCAGCGGGTGTCTCTGTCCATATAGAGGGCCCGCGTGTCACCGTCAAAGGGCCGAAGGGAGAGCTATCTCGTTCCTTTAACCAGGATATGTCCATCACTTTGCAGGACAATCAGATTATCGTCACCCGGCCCACGGATAGCAAACGCCATAAAGCCTTACATGGTCTGACCCGAGCCCTCCTGGCCAATATGGTGACCGGAGTCTCCCAGGGTTTTCAGAAGACTCTGGAGCTCGAGGGTGTAGGCTATCGGGCAGAAATGCAGGGGGACAAACTGGTCCTATCGGTAGGATACTCTCATCCCGTGCTGATAGAGCCTCCGCCTGGCATTTCTTTCAGCGTCGAGAAGGGATACAGGAGCTTTACCGTGGAGGGCATTGATAAGGAGCTGGTCGGTGAGGTGGCTGCCAAGATCAGGGCGGTGCGGAAACCAGAGCCATACAAGGGCAAAGGCATTCGCTACCTGGGTGAACGCATACGTCGTAAAGCCGGTAAGGCCGGAAAGGTAAAGTGATCTTGAGGGGAGGTATTGGATGGGAAGGGAAATTCACCGCGAAGTGGGTCGCCGGCGACGGCATCAGCGGGTGCGCAAGCGGGTGACAGGGACCAGTCAGCGGCCCCGTCTTAACGTCTTCAGGAGTTTGAAGCATATTTATGCCCAAGTGATTGATGATACCCGAGGACACACTCTGGCAGCCGCTTCAACTCTAGACCCTGAGCTACGGGATAAAGTCAAGGCGTTGACCAAGACCGAACAGGCCAGGCTGGTAGGGGAGCTTTTGGCCAGGCGGGCCCTGGCGTGTGGAGTCAAAAAGGTGGCTTTCGACCGAGGGGGGTACAAGTATCATGGGCGCGTGAAATCCCTGGCCGAGGCTGCACGAGGGGGAGGATTGGAGTTTTAGCGGATGGCAGATAGCAAATGCGTTGGCCAGCAGCCAATATATTGAGGAGGATCCATGCCCAGAAGAGAGATCGAGTTTGAAGAAGAACCAGTGGAGGAATTTGACGAGCGGGTGGTTGACATCGTTCGCACGGCCAAGGTGATCAAGGGCGGTCGGCACTTTGGTTTCCGGGCCGTGGTGGTGGTCGGGGATAATAAAGGCAGCGTGGGCATTGGGGTGGGCAAAGCCCGCGAAGTGCCGGATGCTATCCGCAAGGGCGTGGAACGAGCCAGGCGGAACATGCGCCGAATCCCCATTGTTGGTACGACCATCCCTCATCAGGTGGCTGCGCGTTTCAGCGCAGCGAAAGTCCTTCTGAAACCGGCCTCGCCGGGCACGGGGGTCATTGCCGGAGGTGGAGTCAGAGCGGTGGTGGAGGCGGCAGGGATCAAGAATATTTTGACCAAATCCCTGGGGAGTTCTAACATTCTGAATGTGGTCAAGGCTACCATGGCCGCTTTAGAGCAACTGAAAGACCCTGAAGAAGAAGCCCGGCTGCGGGGCAAGCCGGTCGAGGCCTTGAGGCCCTTCTGGAGTCGAACCGAACAGTAGATGGATGGGAGCGTGAAAATGGCCAGGAAAAAGCGGTCCCCTGAGCCGGTTGAAGAGGCCAAGATATGGCGTATAACCTGGGTGAAGAGCAGCATTGGCTACTCCAAGCGCCAGAAGGCAACCCTCCAGGCTTTGGGGCTAAAAAGGCTTGGGCAGACAGTCGAGCAGAAAGCTACGCCGGTCATCCAGGGGATGGTGCACAAAGTCAGCCACCTGGTTGAGGTGGAGGAAGTGAAGGGTTAGGTGCGAGGCTAAATGAAACTGCATGACTTGCGTCCAGCGAAAGGATCCAAAAAGGCGAGGAAACGGGTCGGGCGGGGGATAGCCGCCGGCCAGGGCAAGACCGCCGGTCGGGGCACCAAGGGACAAAGGGCCCGTTCGGGAAGCGGCATCCGAGCCTATTTTGAAGGCGGTCAGTTGCCCCTGGTCCGGCGCCTGCCTCAAAAACGGGGTTTTACCAACATCAGGAAGGTGCAC
>JBBIJG010000221.1:1532-5291 GCA_037446095.1 Caldilineae bacterium | reverse complement strand
TAAGCGGGCAAAGCCCCCTTCGGGGGCTGGATTTCAGCCCGCAGGGCTTCGCTCTCTCAGCCCGGACGTTCCACGTCCGGGCGAAACCTTGCAATGACAAATCGTGGAGCGTACTCGCTTGTCAAGCGACTTTGCAAAAGCCCCGGGACAGGCCGGGAAGTATTGACTAGCCACATTTAATGTTGTATAATAGAATTACCCTTGTTTATCATTCCAACCTATTTCTTACGATTGTCTAACTTTTGTCTAACCTTTGCATGATATACTATGTGGGGATAGTTTGCGCCAAAGGGAGTCCTGGCTTGCCGCCGGACGGTCAATGAAGGGGAGCAGACTATGAGCATCTCACTTGACCCAAGAGACAAGCAAGCCTTCGAGGAACTGCTGAAGCGGATCAAGCGCCGCGAGTGCGTGCTGTTTCTCGGTGCAGGCGTCTCTCAAGAGATGGGGCTGCCCGGTGGTTCAGACCTGGCCTTGACCCTGGCCCGGGAATCCAACTACCCCCAGACAGGCCCGCTTGTCCTTTCGCTGGTGGCTCATCATTACGAAATACTCTTTGGCCGCCAAAGGCTTTTTGAACGGGTGCGGGAATTGTTTGCTCGCTCTGTTATCGGCAGAAAGCGGAGCAGCTATGACCTCATCGTGGAAATTGAGCATCTGAACCAGGCTATCATCACCACCAACTGGGATGATCAACTGGAGCAGGCTTTTCAGCGTAAGGACATGAGGCCAACGGTGATCCGCTATGACGAACAGGTCTCTTTCCTTGGGCAGCCGCACGTCATCGTCAAGCTGCATGGAGATCTGAGCGGCAAAATCAGCGAGGTTGTGTTGACCCGTGACGACTACACAAACACCTACAAACGGGTCACCCAACCGGGTGGCCTTTTTGCCCTGGTAGGTACTTGGTTGGCGAGCAGGACGATCCTTTTCGTGGGTTACAGTCTGGAGGACCAGGATTTTCAGCTTCTGTACCGATACATACGCGAGGCGGTCGGTGTTGGTGCTCCCATGCACTACGCGGTGATGCCCGGCGCCAATCCAATGATCAAGGACTACTGGCGATCCCAGGGGGTCATTATACTCGACTGCAAAGCTCAGGATTTCTTTGAGGAAGTCTTCATCCGTACCCGCCGCTTTGTTAACCGGGAAGACGAACTGGAATACATCTGCACCCGTGCTATCAAACCGTACATCGAGGTCTATGGCTTCGCCGGGTGCGGCAAGACCACGCTGCTCCAGGAGGTGGCCGATCGCTACCAACTGACGGGGTTGTGGACCCAGGCCTTCATCAGCTTTGAAGACAGGCCAGCTCCGATGGAACCGCTGGATTTGGTGGCTGAAATAATGCGACAGACAGTGGGCCGGGAACTGGACCGTCCCCGTCTCATGGACAGAGCCCAGGCAGAGATGGCGAGTGAGAAAGGGATCGAGCCCGCCGAGGTCCCCGAGGCGGAGGCAAAGGTCCGGGCGGCTGCACTGGCTGCCGCAGAGTTGGGTGATTATCTGGCCCATCAGCGCGCCCTGCTCCTGTTCGACAGCAGCGAATGGGTCCCGACCCCGCTCCTGCGATGGATCGAAGATACGTTGATACCGGCCCTTGAAGAAAGGGTACTCGACCCCCAGGCTCAACTCCGCCTTGTCTTCGCCGGACGGTCCCCCCTGCCCTGGCGCAGCTACCGGGTGAAGGGCAAACTCCACCCCCGGGCACTCACTCCCTTTAGTGAAGGGGCGGTGGGAGCGATGTTGGACAGTCTTGCCGCCCTCAAACTTAGAGACCCCCTGTCTAGAGGGAAACGGGAGACAATCATTGCCGGGGTGCTGGACCTCACCAGTGGACACCCCAAATGCATCCACAACATTTTGGAGGAAATCGCCCATCGGGAGTTTGACATCCCGGCCAACTATTTTGAGGCGAACCGGGTTAACCTCTTTGCGCAGCACGTGGAGCCGGTGGTGGAGACGGAGATACTCGGTAAGGTGCCGGAGGACCTGCGGGACATCTTCCGTCTAGTGTGTGTTTTCCGACGGCTGATGCCGGATACCCTGGGGGTGCTGATTCACAAGAAACACATTAGTGGAAAGATCACCGATCCCATACTGCTGTTGGGGGAACTGCGGGACAAGACCCGCCTGATTGCCCCTGGGCCGGCCCCAATGTACGACATTGATCCCGTGGTACGGCGTATCCTGGCCATGAAGATGGAACTGAAGGCTCCGGAGCAGTACAGGCAACTAAACGAATTGGCACTCCAGAATTACGAAAACTGGATTGGGGGTTGTGACGCTGCGGGTGAACCACTCCCTCACTCGGCCGCAGGCGAGCTTCAGGTCGCCTATATCACAGAAGCGTTGTTTCACCTGGCGCGGCTCTTGCACGTCGGAGGCAAGAAAGGCGATAAGGCCACACAGACAATACAAGGCAAGCTAAGGGAGTATCTCCAAGCGTTACGTCCCTCTCTGGGCCCTACCGATCTCCCTCGCCAGGCAGAACAATTGAAGCATCGGCTCGGAAGCGACTCTGAGCTGCTGGCCGAGGTGAGCAATTTGGTGCCGGAAGACGGTTATCGTGTGTTGGTGGAACCTGTGGAAGCGTTTCTGGGTAGGCTGTGAGGAGGGGTGGACGATGGCGGAAATGGCACCCGATTTCTTCGTTGGACGGGAGAAACAACTGGCCCTGGTCGGTGACCTGTTGGGAGCTCCCTGGGGCTCACGACGGGTGCTGCTGGTGCATGGGCCAGGAGGCATAGGCAAGACCCGGCTGCTACAAGAGATCCGCAAACGACAGGAGGAATATGCCCGCATCCCAGGCGGCCCCTTTGCCTTCACGGAAATCCTTGATTTTGATGACATATCTCTGCGCCTGATACTCAACTTGGGGCAGCGCATCACCAAAGAGTTGGGCGAGGAGTGGTTTGGAGATTATCTGACGGCACGTGACACTTACGTCCGCTTTCAGTTCCTCAAGGCCGATCCCGAAGCCCTTAGTGCCCAGCTACAACGGACTGACCGGTTATTTCTGGAATGTTACAAACGACTGGCGGAGCAAAAGCGGATTCTGCTCCTGTGTGATACAGTGGAAGAGATTCAGGGGACAGATGTGTGGCGTTATCTCCTGGGCATAGCTGGCCAATTGGACAATACCGTTCTGGTCCTGGCAGGGCGAAGACTCGATGAAGTGCGACCTGAGTTGGAAGGCCTCTGGGGTAGGGAAGTGGTCCATTTTGAAGAGCTCCCCCCCTTCGTTGAAGAGGAAGCGAGCGACTATTTCGCCCACACGGAAGTGGGCGCCGGTCTCGATCCGGAGATGCGGGACAAGTTGTACCTCTTGACTGCCGGGCACCCCATCCTGATTGCCCTGGCCATTGAGTGGTTGCGCCGGGACATGCCCCTGAATGACATTACCTCACGCCCGCTGACCGAGTTGCAGGCTCTGGATGAACAAGTATTGCAACAGAAACGGGAGGAATTCGAAGCAGTCCTGGTCAACAAGATCCTCGAACTCACGCCGGTGGATCAGGCTATCCTCAGGATGGCCCACGCCTACCTGCGCTTCGACGATGAGATACTGCAATACCTGCTGGGCCTCTCGGAAACCGAGACCCAAAAGCTGAGCGTAGAATTGAGGGCTTTTCCCTTTGTCAAACCCAGACCCCAGGCAGCGTATACGCTCCACGATGAGATGCGGCGACTGGTAACCAGGCACTGCTGGCCCAAAGTGGACCCCCACGAAACTCAACGCCTTGAACTCAGCCAGCG
>JBBIJG010000221.1:0-1522 GCA_037446095.1 Caldilineae bacterium | reverse complement strand
ATGGTTGGTTACTACGATGGCCTGCTGAGGAGCAAGAAGGAAGCCCTGGACCAATTGCGCGAACAGTGGGAAATGGCCCGCCAGCAAAAGGATACCGAGCTAGGCCAGCAGCTTTTCCGGCAGCTTGCCGAACTGGAACGCCAGGTCTCGGTGCTCGAAGTGGAACGTTTCCACTATCTGCTGGATGCTGACCCAGACAAAGCTTATGAGTACTTCCTCGAGGCTTTTGACGAAGCCACCTGGCGATATCGCTACAATTTCCGCGCGCTGCTCTGGACAGAGATGCAACCTCACGAGGCAAAGTACGCAGGCGCACAGCGCTACCAGATTGGCATCCGGGGGGTCAAGTTTCTGCTGGATGACACGCAGTACGACAAATCATATCAACGAGCAGAAGCTTTGCTAAGGGAATATGGCGATCGAGACCCCCTCTGGCAAGTAGATACGCTGGTCCAGATGGCCAATGCCGCCGCCCGTAAGGGAGAAACTGAGAAGGCACTGAATCACTTCCTGGAGGCTCTGCATGTATGCGAACAGAATCAACTGGCCGATTGGATCGGACGGGTGGAAAGCGGCCTGGGATGGGTGTACAGGCTCATGTCAAAGTGGGAAGAGGCAGAGCGCATCTACGATAGAGCGCTGGCGCACAGCAGTGAGGCAGGCGACCTAGAACGGGTGGCCCAGGTGTTGAACAATCTGGGCTATGTGCGACATCTGAGAGGAGATTCGCCAGGTGGTCTCAATCTCTGCGAACAGGCATTGGAAATCTGGAAACAACTCCAGCGGCCTCGGTGGGTAGCGAGCACCTACAGCACCATTGGCAACATCTGGAGCAAGCTGGGAAACTACGGCGAAGCGATGGCTTCCTACGAGGCAGCACTGCGCATCTTCCGTGAGCAAGAGGACTGGGAATGGATCGCTACAGTGTATCACCAGATGGCCTTCGCTCGATGGATGCAAGGTGATCGCCTGGAGGAAGCCCAACAATACGCGGAGGAAAGCGTCAGATACTGCAGGCAGTATGGCATTGAGAAGGAGTTGTTAATCGCCTTGCATCGCCTGGGGCACATCCACATGTCCCGGGGCGAACTCCAGAAGGCACAGGAGTGCTTTGAGGAGAGCTATCAAATCAGCCAGAAGATGCAAGACGATTACCGCCTCCGGGACAATTTGCTTGGTCTGGCAGAGATCGCTTACCAAGAGCACGATTACGAAAAAGCAGAAAATTACGTCAGGCAGGCGCTGGAGGGAATCGAACCAGAAGCTTGGGTCTCCCCGTATCTGCTAGGTGGAATGTATCAACTCCTGGGGAACGTGTTCTTTGCCCGAGGAGAGTATGACAAAGCCCTCGGCGAATACTGCAAGGCTTACCCAAGAATCGCTCGGGAGGAGACTTTCACCCCTTATCGCCTGTCCAAAGCCCTCGATTCGCTGGAAGAGAGAATTGACAGCCTGCCTGCAGACCTTGCTGAACGGTGGTCTGATGACCTGAGAAAATGCTGGGAAGAACAGGTCCAGGCGG
>JBBIJG010000220.1:5015-5306 GCA_037446095.1 Caldilineae bacterium | reverse complement strand
ACATCAGAAAGATACCGAGAATATCGAGCTGGCGGTCCAGAGAAATATGGATTCCCGTGTCCTTCTTGGAGCGTTTCTTCTTAGCCATAGCTCAAATGTTCTCTCCGTCTAATCCTATTATATCACATTCTCGGCAAAAGGAAAAGACTAATAATAGGGCCAGACCAGGGCCGCCATGACCTCTGAAGGGTGTACCCGGCGCGAGAGATGGTAGTAAACGATGTATTCAAGAGGGGGAAAGGCTTTCTTTTCATACTGGACGCCCGGCTTTTGGAATTTCTTTTCCAATGG
>JBBIJG010000220.1:0-4954 GCA_037446095.1 Caldilineae bacterium | reverse complement strand
TGATGGCCGTATTGGGGAAGGCGGTCCATCCCGCGCAGGCTGTCGGGGTAGTCGAAGGTGATCACCCGCTCCTGAGTCTCGAACATCAGCCGGAAGCCGATCCAATGGTTGGTGTAGACGTAACGGATGCCCTCCCGGTCGAGGAAATCTATAAGAGCCTGGTTAGAAGCCGGCAGGGGTACATTCTCGAACACACAGCGCATGGTGTTCACCGGATCCACGGACAGGTTGCTCCACAGGTTCACCGCCAAGACAAAGGCGACAAGGGCTGCTGCCAGAGGACGGCTAAAGGACCTCAAGCGCCAGATGAAAGCTGCCAGGAGGATGGGCATGACGCTGTAGAAAGGCATCAGGTAGCGCGCCAGGATCCCGGAATCGGGTATGATGACCGTCCAGTTGCCGTTGGTCAGGGCAGCCAGGACGAAGACGAAGGGAGCCAGGATGAGGGCGACCACCAGCCCAATGGCCGGGTTGTATCGCCGCGCTCCCAGGTCCCGGCCTACCAGCCATAGGGAAGCCAGCCCCGCAGCCAAGTAGAGCGGTATCACCGCCAAAGCGATCGTGGCGACAAGCTCCCCCTTGATGGGGCGGAGTCCCCACAAGGTCGGCAGGGCGTCGGTCACAAAATAGCTCACGGCCGCTTTGAGAGCGGGCCAGAAGTCTCGGGCCGGTACAATCCCCTCCAGGATAAGGCCGATTGTAGTGCCCTGGGAATGGTTCAGATGGGCCAGGAGGAGAGGCAGGCCGCCCACCGGGCAGCCGGCGGCAAAAGCTGCCAAGCCCGCGAGTCCCACCTTCCTGGCCTTAGCCAGGAGGAGCAGGATCACCGGCCCCAGGTAGTAGAAATACTGGGGGTTGACCCACAGGCCCAGGCCGCTGAGGAGGCCGGCCCAACGGGGCTTTCCACAGCCCCTTATCCTGGGCCGGGCGAGACAGGATGTACTGCAAAAGGAGCAAGGCCAGGTTGCCCAGGACGGGGGTCTGACTGTAGCCACCCCAGGTTTTCAGGCTAAAAGCGGTGAGAAGGAGGGGGCACAAAGCTACGAAAAGGGCGCTCAGAAGGCCGATGGGAGGGTTGTAGATCTCCCGGGCCAGTTGATAGGTCATGAAGATGAAAAAAGCGGAGAACAGGAAAGGTACCAGCTTGAGGGTCAGGGGTGATGCACCTAGCAGCCGGAAGACAACGGCAACCAGATAAGACTCCAGGCTGCCGCCATAGGTTTGCCCAGGGTAAAAGATGGGTCTCTCGCCGCGCAGGATGCCAAAAGCCTGCAGGCCCACCAGGGCCTCGTCTGCTTCGATGATGAACTGCGAACCGAAAAGCAAGTACAGGCGGAGGGCTACTCCCAGCAAGATGATGCCGGCCAGGGCCCACCGGGAAGGCACCTTCATCCAACGACTCCCCTTGCAAGCTCTATGCTGTAAAGCACTCTGATTATACCACGAAAGGCCCCCAAAGCTAAATGAGGGTGAGTGTGGAGGCTTCAGATCTCGCAAGTTTTGCTTAAAATTTATGCGAACCCCTTGACAACGCCTCGATTTTGTGATATACTTTTTTTGAGAGCGCTCCCAAAAACGGCCCTGGCAGGGCCGCTTCAAGCCCCAAAATGGGGGGTTTCAACCGTGCCATGGTGAGAGCGCTCCCAGGAGGAGGGGATGGCTTCTACCCTGGAGGAAGTAGCCCAGCTCGCCGGCGTCTCCCGTTCCACCGTTTCCCGTGTCATCAATGACCATCCCAGCGTGCGACCCGAAACCAGAGAACGAGTCTGGCAGGCTATCCGCCAATCCGGCTATCAACCCCACGCCGTCGCCCGCAGCCTGGTTACCAGCCGCACCCAAATCATCGGCATGATCATCCCCGAAACGGTGACAACGCTTTTCACCGACCCCTTTTTCCCCCTCCTGCTGCGTGGTGCTACCGAAGCCTGCAATGCTCACCATTACCAACTGTTGCTTTCCCTGTTTAACGACTCTGCGGATCGGGAGGAGATGTACCAGCGTGTCCTGCGCCGTGGCTACCTGGACGGTGTAATTGTGGCTTCGGCCTCGCTCAACGATCCGCTTGTCCCCGCTTTGCTGCGCGACCGTATTCCCTTCATCTCTATAGGGCGTTATCCCCACGAGAAAGTCCACTATATAGATGTTGATAACCTGGGCGGTGCACAGATGGCCGTTGAGCATTTGATCCGCTTGGGATACCAGCGCATCGCCACCATCACCGGCCCGCTGGATATGGTCAGCGGGCAGGACCGTCTGGAGGGCTATCGGCAGGCGCTTAAAGCGCACCGTATTCCCGTGGAAGAAGAGCTGATTATCGAAGGGGACTATACCGAGAACGGCGGTATGGCCGCTATGCAGCGGTTGCTTTCAGCTTCTCCCGAGGCGGTCTTTGTCGCCAGTGACATGATGGCCCTCGGTGCTCTGAAAGCGCTTCGCCAAGCCGGTTGGCAAGTTCCCCAAGACATAGCTTTGGTTAGTTTCGACGACGTCCCCATCGCTTCAGCGATTGAACCCGCTCTGACGACCATACGCCAGCCGATTGAACGTATGGGCGCGATGGCGGTAGAGATGTTGCTGAGCAGGTTAGAAGATTCAGGGGGAGAAGAGGCCCCTGCGCACCGCATTATCCTGCCCACCGAGTTGGTGATCAGGGCCTCTTGTGGCTCTCCCTGAATCGGTCGAGCGAAAGGAGGTGATGAGACCGGAAACAAGGGGGACGGAAAAAGCATACAGGTCTTCACTCCCAACGGATAGGGACAGAGAGAAGACCTGTACGCAGGACCTGTGTGGAAAGTTCCACACAAAATATAAGTTTACCAGATCATTCGCCTAAAGTCAAATAAGGACAAGGAGGGGAAACGATGCGTAAGTCAGTTCTGTTTTTGAGTCTCCTGGCGATAGTAAGCCTGGTCGTTGCCTGCGGCCCTACGCCGACTCCGGCAGTCGTTAAAGAAACTGTGGTAGTCACCAAAGAAGTGCCGGTAGAGGTCACCAAGGAAGTGGTGAAAGAAGTGGTCGTCACCGCAACCCCTGCCCCGGCCGCTGCCGAAACCCCTACTGCAGTGGCTTACGAACGGAGCGAAACCATTTACACCAGCGGCAAGCAGTGGGGACCGCCCACCTCCTGGAACCCTCTCCAGCCCGGTTCCTACGCTATGGGGGTGATTGGCCTTTGCTACGAGACCCTCTTCCTCTACGACCCACTGAAGAACGAGTACATCCCCTGGCTGGCCGAGAGCGGCAATTGGACGGGTGACAACGTCTACGAGGTGAAACTCCGCCAGGGCGTCCAGTGGAGCGATGGCAAGCCCTTCACCTCCGCCGATGTCACCTACACCTTTGAACTGGGCAAACTGGAGGGCGTCTACTACAAACCCCTGTGGGACTGGCTGGAGAAAGTGGAAGCGGTGGACGATTCCACGGTGCGGTTCACCTTCAAAGAAGTCCGTTACCAGGAGTGGGGGAACACCTTGTACTCCGTCGCCATGGTCCCCAAGCACCTCTGGGAGGGCCGTTCGCAGGATGAGATCGTCACGGGCGCCAACCTGCCTCCGCTGGGGACAGGTGCCTATCTCTACGAGACCCACTCCGAGGACCGCATGGTCTGGAAGCGGAACGAGGCCTGGTGGGCGACGAAACTCCTGAAGCTCTCCGTTGCGCCCAAGTACATCGTGGACATCGTCAACCCCAGCAACAACGTGGCGCTGGGCCTGTTCCTGAAGGGCGAAATGGACCTGAGCAACAACTTCCTGCCGGGCATCGCCACCCTGGTGGAGGGCGGTTACGGCGTCCAGACCTGGTACGACGACCCGCCCTACATGCTCTCCGCCAACACCGCTTTCCTGTTCATGAACACCACCAAGAAGCCGATGGATGACCCGGCCTTCCGCAAGGCGATGGCCTATGCCGTGGACGTGGACGAGATCGTCACCAAAGTCTACGGCAACATCGTCCAGAAGTCCAACCCGGCCGGCCTCCTCCCGGTCTGGGAGCAGTACGTGGACCAGGACGTGGTCAAGGAGCTGGGCTTCAGTTACGATCCGGACAAGGCCAAGAAAATCCTCGCCGACGCCGGATACAAAGACGTGGATGGCGACAAGTTCGTCGAAGCGCCCGATGGCTCCAAGATCGCGCTGAAAATCATTGTCCCCTTCGGGTGGACAGACTGGATGGAGTCCATCAAGGTCATCGCCAACGGCGCTCAGGCGGTGGGGATCAACCTCCAGCCAGACTTCCCAGACTTCGGCGGGTATTGGGACCAGCTCACCGGCGGGACCTTTGACATGGCCATCAACAACTTTGGCTCCAACATGAGCGATACCCCCTGGACCTTCTACTTCTGGCTCTTCCGCAACCCCATCACCGAGGTCATGAGCAATGGGAACTTTGGCCGGTACGATAACCCCGAGGTCTTTGATCTGGTCGTGGAACTGGACAAGACCCCCATTGATCCGAAGGCCATGAAGCCGGTCATCTCCAAGATCCAGCGGATCCAGTTGACCGACATGCCAGCGGTGCCGCTCTGGTACAACGGCCTGTGGGCTCAGTGGAACAGCACCTACTGGACCAACTGGCCGTCTGCCAAGGAAGGTACCCCCAAGTACCTGCCTTGCACCTGGAACGGCTACTGGAACATGACTGCCATCCTCATGCTCACCGAACTGAAGCCAGCCGAGTAGGCTGTCGCGTCTGTGGGTCGCCCCTCCTTCATCCTGAGGGAGGGGCGACCCTTTCTCACGGGGATGGTTTCCGGCAACGAGCAGAGAGGCCTCTCCCTTGTGCTGCCGGCCGGTCTCCGCTAACGAGAGTGGGGTAGTCTCCCCCCTTAGCCTATTTTCCGCCCCCTTGGCTATCCAATCCACCTCCAAAAGCATTTTTGAGAGTCGGAGTGGAGCCTTCAGGCGGGTTTTGGGGCTGGCGAACCGGCTAAAGCCGAAGGCATTGCCTTCGGCTA
>JBBIJG010000219.1:0-5318 GCA_037446095.1 Caldilineae bacterium | reverse complement strand
AAAACCAACTGCGGGCGAGATATGGGTTTGTGGGCACACCGTTAAGGCTGAGCTTTCGCCCAAAGGCCTCCAGGCTTTGAGAAACCATTACCATCCGGTGAGCTGGCGGATGGATTACCGGTTGGAGCACAGGGGAGCGGAGTCGTGGAGAGGCTTTCGGCCGCAGACATCAAAAAAGGACTGAGGACGGCTTTCATAGGGCGCGAGGTTTTCTATTATCCCTCGCTCAGTTCGACTAACGATCTGGCTAAGGAGTTGGCTGTGCGGGGTGCGCCCGAAGGGACACTGGTGATCGCCGATGAGCAGACGGCGGGCAGGGGACGGCTGGGACGCCGTTGGCTGGCCCCGTCGGGTACGAGCCTGCTGATGTCGCTGCTGTTCCGCCCCTGTTTCCTGGCTCCCCATCAGACCCAACGCCTGACCATGGTCTGTTCCCTGGCCGTAGTCGAGGCGATAGAGGGGGCAACCGGCCTCCCGGCGGCTATCAAATGGCCCAACGACATCGTGGTGCGAGGCAAAAAGGCCGGCGGCATCCTGACCGAACTGGGAGCCACCGGCGAGCACCTGGACTATGCCGTTGTGGGTCTGGGGCTGAACGTGAATCTGAATTTTGAAGCGATGGCCGCAATGGGGGAACTGGTGGCTACGGCGACCAGCCTGTCCCAGGAGTTGGGGCGAGAGGTGTCGCGACTGGCGTTGCTGTGGGGGATCCTGGAAAACATCGAAGCCCGTTATCGGCGTCTGCAGGCCGGAGAGTTGCCCCACGGCGAATGGGCCTCCCGTTTGGTCACTCTCCATCACCACGTTATAGCAGACACGACGCAGGGGACGATAGAGGGTTGGGTTGAGGGCGTGGATGCCAACGGGGCTCTTATCGTGCGCACCAAAGGGGATGTATGCCGGCGTGTTCTGGCCGGCGACGTCACGCTGCGGAGAAGGTGACACCTCACCTTGACTTTTGCTTGATTTCGCGCTATGCTAGTAGCGCAGAGAGGAGGTCACATTCATGGGGGGATTGAACATCAGGCATTGGCTGATCCTTGCGATTTTGCTTTTCCTCAACGTGACGATTTTGGGCTGCCTCTTTTTGATGGTCGCGGGGAAGATGGTGCCCTAGTTGAACAAGCTGCCAGATTGAAATCTGTGGCTTGCGCTGCGCGCCGACCGCCCGTCTGCGCGGGCGGAGCGATTTCACTCGCTGAATCACTCACGCGCTAACCCGCTGGGGACTTTACCCTAAGAACTTACTGGCTGTGCAGTTCACGGGACGCAGTATACATGGCAATGATGTTCTCCAGGGGGGTATCCGCCTGGATGTAGTGGGCCGAGGCGCAGATGTAGCCTCCACCCCGGCCCAGCACCCGGCAGCGTTCCTGGACCTCGGCGGCCACTTCCTGGGGCGTGCCCTTGGGCAGCGTCTGCTGAATGTCCACAGCCCCATAGAACGATAGCCGGTCGCCGAACTCTCTCTTGATGCGGGCTACGTCCATGCCCGCGGCCCGGGGCTGCAAAGGGTTGAGCACATCAATGCCCATACCCCCCTCTGTCCCCCCCGCCTGCAGGGGAGATGAAGGAGGGGTGGCCAGGGCTCCGATGAGAGGGTAGACCGCTCCGCAGGAATGGTACATGATCTTGACCGGAAAGCGACGGATGGCTGCGTTCAGCCGCTGATGACGGGGCAGGACAAACCTCCGCCACATGGCTTCTGAGATGAGCAGACCCTGCTGGGTCCCCATGTCATCGTAGGTGTAGACCATATCAATGCCGCCGTCGGCGGCTTCCAGCACACGGGTCACGTTGGCGATGTAAAGCTCGGTGTAGCAGTCCATGATGGCACAAGCTATCTCCGGCTTGATCACCAGGTCCATCAAGAATTGCTCAAAGCCGCGCAGCCCCCACGACCACTCGAAGATGCCTCCCACCTCGTAGCAGAGCCAGTATTCCGTCTCTCGGTTGAGGGCTCGGATCTTGTCTTTCAGGCTGCTGACATCCCAGTGCTCCGTTTTGGGCCAACCTGGCCAGCTCTCCACCTCGGCTACGGTCTGGACATGGGCCAGGGGGTGGCCGGCATACTCTTCATAGGTGCAGAACTCATTTGACACCGAACGGCGGTGGGTGCCCAGCGCGTCGTAATAGCTGCCGTCCTCCTGTACGATGGGCGCCGGCCCCACGTAATCGGGGCGGACCCAGCGGCAATCAACGCCCAGCAGACGCAGGACATCTCTGTCGTCCTCTGTACCCAGACAGCGACGTAGCATGGCCCACACCTCAGGCACGGCCCAGAAATCAAAAGGCACCCGGTCGGGTTCCTCGTGACGCAGGGCCATCTCCACCCGTTGGTGCGGGGTGATGGGGGCAGCTTCTGGCCGGCCATAGTGATCTTCGAGAAAAGCCCGTACTTCGGCGGGCTCCGTTGGCAAGAAGTTCATCGAGCTTCTCTATTCACAACAACCGCAACTCTGTCACCCTGGGGTCTATGATCACCTGATCAGCTTCGAAGTCCAGTTTCAGCCGCCACTTCTGCAGCGTGGCCGCACCGATGATCACCCGTTCGGAAAGGCCAGGAATCAACATGAACTCGTCAGAAAAGCGATAGCCATCCAGGTAGAAGTTCAGCGTCACCCGCCTGGCGGCCGTCACTCTTTCTCCCTCCTTGGCTGTGGCGAAGCTCATCGGCTCAGGCAAAGCATCTATAGTTCCAAGCTTCTCTGCCAACTCAGGCTGGATGCAGGAGTACGTAGCCCCGGAATCGAAGATGACTGGCAAGGTCTCTTCACCCCTTGATCCAGCTAACCGGATCTCTTTCTGAATAAACGCCATAAGCGCCTCCTTTGCGACTTCCCCTTGTCCCTCACCCTTGTGCCCTCTGCTCCCCCTACTGAGGGTGTGGGTCATTCTCCACCGTCTTGGCTGGTTGACAATCTGGCTGCCATTTTGTCGGCCTCTAACTGATCGAACTCTTCTCTGGTTGGCATCTTCGCCATCACCAGCCCGGCGATGAAGCTGGTCTCCAGGCCGCGGTCCCACCACTTGGGCAGGTAGTTGGCCGGACGATAATAGTGCTTGTTGTAGCTTTCCAACTGGGCCCGTTCATTCAGTTGAGTGAGGGGAAAGTTGCTATCCAGTTGCATGACCGTCCCTCACAATGGCCTTTTCCTACTCCCGGGTGTACGGTCGGCCGCTGGCGGCGGGGAACCTCCGCCGGCCAATGACAAGCGCTACAACCAGAAGGGTGGTAACGTAGGGGATCATGTTCACGAAATAGAAGGGGATGGCTTCTTTGACCCCCGGTGTCACTGCTACGGAGTAGGCAAAGCCCTCGGCGAAGCCGAAGATAAAGGCCGCCGCGAGAGCCAACAAGGGCTCCAGTCCGGCGAAGACAACACAGGCCAGGGCGATGAAGCCTCTGCCGGCAGATATTTCCTTCACCACGCCCCCAAACCAGGCCAGAGGCATGAAGGACCCGCCCAGGCCGCATAGTGCTCCCCCCAGAGTAGCGGTGAGGATTCTAATCAGATCGATCCTTACTCCGGCCACATCGGCCGCCTCTGGCTTCTCTCCGGCTGCCCTGATTCTGAAGCCCAGCACCGTTCGGTGCAGGAGGATATGGGCCAGGACAGCGATAACTAGAGTGACGAGGGTCACCGGACTCAACCGTCCGAAGAAGGTGAATATGGGGCGCACCATCAGCTCTCGCGGGAAAATATGGATGCCAGGGAAAGCCCAGATGGACATCAGAAGGTAGGGGACGAAACCCAGGGCAAACAGATTGATCCCCATCCCGGCCACGACCTGATCCGCCCGGCCGTAGACACTGACCACACCGAAGAGAAAGCCAATCAAGGCTCCTCCCAACATTCCCACCAGGAGCCCCGCGATCCCATTTCCAAAGAGCTCAGCTCCCCACACCCCCACGACGGCGGTGATGAGCAGAATGCCCTCCAGACCGATGTTGACCACACCGGCTTTTTCGTTAACACATTCTCCTATGGCCGTCAAGGCCAGCGGCGTCATGGCCAGCAAGGCAGCCTCCAAAAGCGAGATCGGCTTCAGGCCAGCCCGTTCTATCCCGTAAACGGCCAGGACGATCAAAAGCAGAGCTATGAGGAGCCAAAAAACCCTGGCTCCCTTGAGGCGAGAAAGAGACTTCATCGCTTCAACCTCCTCCTGATGATGGCTCCTATCTCTGGCACGGCCAGGGCGATGACAATGAGGCCATTGATGGCCCGCACCAGCTCCGAACTCACCCCGGCGTGATACTCCATGTAGCGGCCGCCATGCTGTAGCGCCCCAAGAAGTATGGCGGCAAAGATCCCTCCTATGGGGTGATTTCTCCCTATCAAAGCCACCCCGATGCCATCGAAGCCCAGCGTGACCACATTGCCCAGGGTGGCGTACAGGGACCAGGTAGGGGGACGACCTATGATCTGGCTGGCTCCGGCCAGACCCGCCGCCAGACCACCGATGAGGAAACTGAGAAGCACGGCCCGCCGGGAGTCAACTCCGGCGTAGCGGGCAGCCTCCGGATTCTCCCCCACCAGCCGGAGCTCATAGCCTGCGCGGGTGCCCCACAAATAGACGTAAATCCCAACACAAAAAGCCAGGACCACGAAGATCACAGCCGTCAAGGTGGCTTCTTCCATCAGGATAGGGTAGCGAGCACTGGGCAAGGCCGGCACGGTCCTTTCTGCCCTCCCCGGCTCCGCCAGATAGTAGATGGCGATGTACATGGAGAGGTGTGTGGCGATCCAGTTGAACATGATCGTGGAGATGACTTCATGGACACCCCGCCATATCTTGAGAAAGGCAGGAGGGAGGGCCCAGAGGGCACCCAAAAGCATGGCAAAAGCGGTGGCCACAGCGAGATGAAGACCCGGGGGGAGGTGAACCAGGCCGGCTATGGCCGTAGCCCCTATGGCTCCCAGGTACATCTGCCCTTCGGCTCCAATGTTAAAGAGCCCCGTCTTCACCCCTAGGGCGAAGGTGATGGCTGTCAGCATCAGCGGGGTAGCAAAGGCCAGCGTCTCCAGCAAATCGGGGACGCTGCCGAAAGCTCCTTTGAACAGAGCCTGGTACGCCTCTACTGGATCGAAGCCAAAGGGCATCATCAACAAGGCCCCGGCTGCTAAACCGATGAGGATGGTAACCAGCGATTCCAGCAGGGGACGAGCGCGTGAGAATATCTCGAAGCGTTTCACTGTGACCCTCCTGTGAAGGTACATCGCGGCACCGCATAAATGACGGTGCCTGGGTTGTTTTTCGCCCTAGGAGCCTGTCGGAGAGACATTCTGGAGTGGAGGCTTCAGCCGGAATCTGGC
>JBBIJG010000218.1:0-5326 GCA_037446095.1 Caldilineae bacterium | reverse complement strand
GCCTACAACGAGGATGTCACCACTGCAGCGGAGATGATCTGGGAGCGCCGCAACAGCTTGAAAATCGTTATCATCGCCGGCCCCTCCTCCTCTGGCAAGACGACCACCACCATCAAACTCAGTCATCTGCTGACCAAAATGGGCCTCAGCCTGGTCCCGCTGGCCGTGGATAACTACTTCTTCGACCTGGAGCTTCATCCCAAGGACGAATTTGGCGACTATGACTTTGAGACGCCCCAGGCCCTCGACCTGGGGCTCATCAACGAGCATCTGGTTCGCCTGCTCGCTGGCGAGGAAGTGCGCATCCCTTTCTACAACTTTAAGACCGGCCGGCGATACGACGATCACACTCCCATGCGGGTTGGCCCGGACGATGTCATCCTTATTGACAGCCTGCACGGTCTGTTCCCCGACATGACCCGGGGGATTGACGATGAGCTCAAGTTCAAGCTCTACATCGAGCCGTTGCTTCAAATGAAAGGCCCCGATGGCCAGTACGTTCGCTGGGCGGACCTGCGGCTGATGCGCCGTATGGTCCGCGATGCCATCCACCGCGCTTACCAACCTCAACAGACTCTGGAGCACTGGCACTACGTTCGCAGCAGCGAACTGCGCAACATTATCCCCTACCTCACCACGGCCGATTACATCATCAACAGTGGCCTGCCGTATGAACTCCCCATCATGCGAGTCAGGCTGTTCGACCACTTTGAGAAGTGGGTGGAGCAATACCGGGGTGATCCGCTCCGGGAGGACGCTTTCACCCGCGCCGAGCGATTGTATCACCTCCTGCGGGCTGTCGCTCCGGTCGAGGACGATTCGGCCATACCGCCCGATTCCCTCCTGCGGGAGTTCATCGGCGGCAGTTGCTATGAATATTGACTGGAGGATTGAATGAACGCTACGATCAACATCGGTCTGGTGGGCTATGGGTTCATGGGCAAGGCTCATTCTAACGCCTATCGCCAGGCCTGGCCCTTTTTCCAACCGGCTCTGAAACCCGTGATGAAGGTCATATGCGGTCGAGAGGAGGCAGCCGTCAAAGAAGCGGCGCGAACCTTGGGTTGGGAGGAGTACGAGACATCGTGGGAGAGGCTGATCGCGCGCCCCGACATCCAGGTCATTGACATCTCCGGCCCCGGCGACCTCCACCGGGACATTGCGGTGGCGGCCGCCCGGGTTGGCAAGCACATCCTCTGCGAGAAGCCTCTGGCCAACTCCCTGGCCGAAGCCGAGGAGATGCTGGCCGCCGTGGAGAAGGCTGGGGTCAAGCACATGGTGAACTTTAATTACCGTCGGGTGCCGGCAATACGACTGGCCAAGAGGCTCATTGAAGAAGGGGCTCTGGGCCAGATTCGACACTGGCGGGCCACGTATCTGCAAGACTGGCTCGTTGACCCTGATTTCCCCCTGGATTGGCGGCTGCGCCGGGAGCGAGCTGGCTCCGGGGCTCTCGGCGACATCGCCTCTCACATTGTTGACATGGCTCGCTTCCTGGTGGGCGAAATCAGCGAAGTCGTGGGTATGACTGAGACGTTTATCAAAGAACGGCCTCTGCCGGATGCCAGGGAAAAGCGAGGCACGGTGACGGTGGACGATGCGGTTGTTTTCCTGGCTCGTTTTGAAAACGGGGTTCTGGGCACCTTTGAGGCCTCCCGTTTCGCCCCCGGGCGGCGGAACTACCACCACTTTAAAATCAACGGTAGCCGGGGAAGCCTGGCCTTCAACCTGGAGCGCCTGAACGAGCTTGAGTTCTTCTCCCTGGACGACCCGAGCTATGCCCAGGGTTTCCGCACCATCCTGGCTACTGAGGGTGTCCATGACTATGTCTCCGCCTGGTGGCCACCTGGCCATGGTCTCGGTTATGAACATACCTTCGTTCATGCCATTGTGGATTTTCTCAACGCGATCGCCCGCGACGAAGAGCCTCAGCCCAGCTTTGTGGATGGGGTGCGCTGTCAGGCGGTACTGGAAGCGGTGAGCACCTCGGCGCAAACCCGGCGTTGGGTAGCTGTGGGGAAGTAAACCGGCCCCATCGCCTGCCGACCAACAAACAAGGCGCATGGTAACAGCTCGCCTCGCCGGGGGCTGAGGCCGCGCCGGATGGGTCTGCAGCCAGGCGCTTACCTGTGTAGGCGCGCTAAGCGGTTTCAACCGCCAACGTCGGGTGCGCTCAACAGGGTGAGAAAGGTAGGAGAGTCCTGCCGTTGAAGATATGAGTCCAACTGGGAGGAGGGTGGGGAGAGAAATTTGAGAGGAAAGGAGAGTTAAGGAGATGGCTACTTATATTATGCTGAGCACCCTTACGGATGAAGGCGCGGAAACCATTAAGAAAAACCCTGGCCGCATCAAAGAAGTGAACCAAGAGATCGAAGCTCTGGGCGTCAAGGTCAAAGACCAATACGCTACCCTGGGCCCCATTGACTTTGTGAACATCGTTGAAGCCCCCGATAACGCCACCATCGCCCGGGTCTCGGTTGAGCTATCTGCCCGAGGCAGCATACGGATCCAGACTTTGGCCGCCATTCCCATTGATGACTTTATCGCCACCTTCAAGAAATAGCTGGCGAGGCAACCCCGGCGGAGTGTTATGTCCCCACCCTCACCCGCCGGGATTTACCCTCCGCAGTCAAAGGGCCTTCTGGTAAGTCCGATAATGGCGGTAGACATACCCTCCCAGCCGTTGTACCAGGCGGTTCATCATCACATTGTTCTCGGCCACCAGCGATAAGTCCAGCCACTTGTATCCCTTGGCCAGAAGCTGGCGAGCCGTCTCCACGTAAAACAGCGCATCAATGCCCCGTCCCCGGTATTCCTCCAGTACGCCCAGGATCTTGAAACTGGCCACGTTGATGCGGCGCCTGTACCACCATAGCTTGAGCAGACCCAAAAGGGATAGGCGGCCATTGATGTGTTTCAGGGCCTGGTTGATATCGGGCAGCGTAACGGAAAAACCGACCGGCTGGCCAGCCACCTCGGCGAACAGAACCATATCAGGGTCGAGAATGGTCCGCAGATCTTCGGCAAAGCGGCGGAATTCGGCTTCATCCATAGGAACATGGTTGCGCATGTGGCCCAGGGCCTGGTTAAAGATACCTATGGCGATGGCCATCTCGCTGTCCCACTCATCCATCCGAGCCCGGCGCATGGTGACCTTTTCTCGCCGGCGGACGGCCTCTGCCACCCGCAGGATTTTGCGCGGCACATTGGCCATCTCTCCTTCTAAAGAGGCCAGGTCGCCCCGATAGGCATAGGCATCGCGATATTTCTCCATGCCGAACCGCTCGATGAAACCGGCGTAGTAAGGTGGTGTGTGGCCCGTGAGCAACAACTGGGGTTGATCGAAACCCTTGATGAGGACGCCAGGTGAGTCATCCATAGAGAAATAGAACGGCCCGCGGATGACCTCCATTCCCCGTTCCCGGGCCCAATCACAGGCGGTGGACAACAGAGCCTCGGCGATGGGATAATTTTCCAGCACCTCGAAAAAGCCAAAGCCTGCAGCTCGTTCCTTCAGATAAGCGTTGCTCCGGTGATTGATCCAGGCCACGATAGTACCCACCACCTCATCACCCCGGCGGGCCAGAAACGGAGCGGCCTCACCATGGCGGAAAAAGCTGCCTCGCTCTGGATCGAGTTGCCGCTCCCGCTGGTGGATCAAGGGAGGTACCCATTGTGGATCGTGGCGATAGATACGCCAGGGAAAGCGGATAAGGGCCTGCCGGTCCCGCTTTGTAGTCACCGGCTGGATTTGCAACTTGCTGGTTTGTGTAGGAGTCATCAGGCTGTCCTTTCGTGTACGAGATCTATCCCCAAAAGTCCAAAGAATTTTCCCCAAGCCCCCTTGCTCTGGAGTCGAATTTGTGGTAAACTATGAGAAATTCGTAATTAAGGAGGCGTACGGATGAGGAAGAAGGGACGGGTTTTCAGCGGAGCCAGGCCGACCGGACGGCAGCATCTCGGCAATTACCTGGGTGCCATTCGCAACTATGTAGCCCTTCAGGATGACTACGAATGTATCTACTGCGTGGTTGATTTGCACGCGCTGACCAGTCTCGTGGACACGACATCTCTAAAGGAGCACACGTATGACATGGTGCTCGATTGGCTGGCGGCTGGCATGGACCCGAAACGTTCCATAATGTTTGTCCAATCCCATGTCTCCCAGGTGACGGAATTGCACACCATCCTTTCCATGGTGACCCCTCTCGGTGTGCTGACCCGGTTGCCCACCTTCAAGGAAAAAGTGCGCCAGCAGCCTGACAACGTCAACTACGGCCTGGTGGGCTATCCGGTGCTGATGGCGGCGGATATTACCCTTTACAAAGCGGACACGGTGCCTGTAGGCGTAGACCAGGCTCCCCATCTGGAGTTCACCCGTGAGATCGTGCGCCGCTTCAATGCGCATTTTGGCCCCACCCTCATCGAGCCTCAGATCAAGCTAACCGATTTCCCCAAGGTCCTGGGCACCGACGGGGTCAACAAAATGAGCAAGACCCTGAATAACCACATTGAGCTGGCCTCTTCGCCTGAAGAAATCATGGAAAGGGTCATGAGCATGGTCACCGACCCGGCCCGCCGTTATCGTACCGATCCGGGGCATCCCGAGATCTGCAACGTCTTTGCTCTGCACAAACACTTTTCGCCCGAAGACGCGCCTCAGATTGAGGCCGACTGCCGCCAGGCGCGCATTGGCTGTGTGGAGCACAAAAGGTGGTTTGCCAAAGACCTGGCCGATTACTTCGCCCCCTTCCGCGCCCGGCGCGCTGAATTCGCCGCCGATCCCAACTACGTGTGGGAGGTGCTGGCCGATGGAGCCGAACGGGCTCGGGACATCGCCCAGGTGACCCTTGCTGAGGTGAAAGCCAGGGTAGGCCTGCCCTGACCAAGGTGACAGTCACCCCGGAGGCGGCTGTCACCGGCGGGCACTGGCTCGCGTCAGAATGTACAAGAGGGCCTATAGCAGGGAGGCCCTCTTGATTGTTTTTCCTCCTTAGCTCATTCCCTATACCAATTTGCTCAGATCTGCGGCGGCGCGTTTCATATCCAGGAAAAGCATCCCCAACTTGGCATCTTTACGGGCCAGCACGGTTAGCACAGCCTCTTCGCCGACGTCCATCAGGAAGACGTAGCCATTATCACCGCGGATATAGACCTGATCCAGTGTGCCGCGCCCCAATTCCATAGCAATGCGCTCGCCCAGGGAAAGCATAGCTGCTGACATAGCCGAGACCCGGTCCTCCTCCACATCAGGTGGCAGAGCTGAGGCCATAATCAGACCGTCAACGCTCACCAAAGCGGAGGCCTCAACGTCCGTCGAACCGGT
>JBBIJG010000217.1:0-5393 GCA_037446095.1 Caldilineae bacterium | reverse complement strand
GGACACCCCCACACCCCCCGACCTGCTGCGCAGGCCCACAGGCAGGCGATTTGGCAAGACGTGACCATAGGGCAAATTTCAAATTCGCTCTCAATTTTCAGGGGGGAGAAGGTGAGGTGTGAGATGTCAACCTGCCAGTCCCACTTCTTTCTTGGAAGGGGAAAGTGAGGTTGCCCGACCTGACAGGCTCCAAGACCTGCCGGATCGGAGAGAGTTGGTGGCTCCGAGGCAGCGTCCTCTTTTTCAGGGGGAACCATTGTCCCTCCCAAACAGCCCTCTCAGTGCGGCCAGGATTTTCCAACCCAGGCGGCGCAGATGGGAGCGGAGAGTTGCCCAACGGTAGCGGACCCAGCGCCAGGCCACCATCCGGCGCGGAGGCCGTGAGACGGGGAGCGGCACACCCCATCTGACCACAGTGGCGGCCCAGGTCAGGCCCGCCCCAAAGCCAACGATCACCAGGTAGTCGCCGCGTTTCACCCGGCCTTGTTCGATGGCTTCGCAGAGGGCGATGGGCACTGAAGCCGATGAGGTATTGCCATAGCGGTCGAGGTTGACAAAGACCTTTTCCGGCGGTAGCTTCAACGATTTGGCCGCCGATTGGATAATGCGACCGTTAGCCTGGTGAGAGATGAAGAGAGAGATGTCTTCGAGATGGAGACCAGCTTCGGCCAGAGCTTGCTTGGCCGCCCTGGCTGTGACTTGAGTGGCGAAGCGGAAGACCTCGGGGCCGTTCATGTGGATATAGTGCATGTTTTGAGCCACGGTTTCAACGCTGGCAGGGTGACGGCTGCCACCCGCAGGAAGTATCAGCAAGTCGCCGCCTGAGCCATCGGCGCCAAGGACAGCGGAGAGGATACCTCCTGGCACATCGCTGGCTTGCAGCAGCACCGCCCCTGCCCCATCGCCGAAGAGGACACAGGTATTGCGGTCTGTCCAGTTGAGGATGCGAGACAGGGTCTCTGCCCCAATCACCAATACCTGGTTATAGGTTCCTGAGATAATCATCTGGCTGCCCACAACCAGGCCGTAGACAAAACCCGTGCAGCCGGCGCTCAGGTCGAAGGCGCCAGCTCTGGTTGCCCCCAGGGCATCCTGTACCAGGCAGGCTGTGGCCGGAAAGAAATAATCGGGAGTGGCAGTGGCTACGATGATCAGGTCCAATCTGGCCGGGTCGGCATTCGCCACCTGCAGGGCGGCCTGGGCGGCACGAATGGCCATGGTGGCTGTGGTCTCATTCGGGGCGGCGATGCGCCGCTCGACGATGCCCGTCCGCTCCCGAATCCAGTCATCCGAGGTGTCAACCATCCTGGCCAGGTCATCGTTGGTTAAAACCCGGCTGGGAACGTACATGCCCCAGCCCACTATTTGGGCATATCTTGCCAAAAGTGCCTCCTCCAAAGACCAACCCGCGGGAATGAGGGACTTAACCCTCAAATTTGCGGAAGATGAGGCAAGCGTTGTGACCGCCAAGGCCAAAGGAATTGGTCATGGCGGTCCGCAGGTTGGCGGGACGGGCCTGATTCGGCACATAGTCTAAATCGCACGCCGGGTCGGGGTACTCGTAGTTAATTGTGGGAGGGATAAGGCCCGTTTCCAGCGCTTTGAGACAGGCAATGGCCTCTACGGCCCCGGCTGCTCCTAAGAGGTGGCCGATCATGGACTTGGTGGAGCTAACGGCTACCTTGTAGGCATAGTCCCCAAAGACGCTCTTGATGGCCGCTGTCTCGCTGACATCGTTGAGTACCGTACCTGTGCCATGGGCATTGATGTAGTCCACGTCGTGGGGGCTCAAGCCGGCATCGGCGAGGGCCATGCGCATGGCCTGGGCGGCTCCGGTTCCCTCGACCGCCGGCGCCGCCATGTGATAGGCATCCGCCGAGGAGCCGTAGCCAACGACCTCACCGTAGATCCGGGCCCCCCGGGCTTGAGCTTCCTCCAGCCGCTCCAGAACCAGGATAGCAGCCCCCTCCCCCATGACAAAGCCATCGCGCTGGGCGTCAAAGGGGCGGGAGGCCCGCTGCGGCTCTTCGTTACGGGTGGATAATACGCCCATGACGTTGAAGGCCGCCACGGTCAAAAGCAGGATGGCCGCCTCGCTGCCACCGCAGATGGCCGTGTGGATAACGCCCCGGCGGATCATCTCCGCCGCCTCGCCAATGGCATTGAGGCCAGTGGCGCAGGCGGTGGTGACGGCCATGTTGGGCCCTTTGATGCCAAAGGTGATGGCCACCTGCCCGGCTGCCGAATCGGGCAATATCATGGGGATGAAAAAGGGACTCACCCGTCGCGGGCCATGCTGCTCAAGAACCTGAATCTGACTGACCAGGGTGCTGATGCCGCCGATACCTGTGCCAATGATCACACCTATCTGCTCGCTGTTGCTTTCGTTGATGACAAGCCCCGCATCGGCAATGGCCTCTGCGACCGCCACGACCGCAAATTGCATGAAGCGGTCCAGCCGTCTGGCCTCCTTGTGTCCAAAGTGCTCTTTGGGATCAAAGTCTCTAACCTCAGCCGCGATCTGGGTGGCCAGATCCGAAGCGTTGAAATGAGTGATAGGCCCTACCCCAGACCGACCTTCGGCCAAAGCTTTCCATAGGGTAGGCACATCGTTCCCTAAAGGGGTAATGGCTCCCAAGCCTGTCACCACCACTCGCCCTCGCTCTTTCACAGCGCACCTCCCCGAGCCGGGCCTGCGTTGCAGGATCCCTGAGCGCTCAACCCAAGGCTTGCAGTTTATCTCTCACTTCTTGAAACATATAACACTGAAGAGTCAGAAAGGATACGGGGATGAAATTAAAACCCCTCTACCTCTTTAACATTCATGGTAAAGGGGTTTTCGGTTACTTCGATCCAGGATGGTCGGCCAGGTTAGCGAGGCTCCAGATTATAGGTCAGACTCGTTATCTTCCAACGCCCGCCCTTTTTGGCAAAAGTCCATCGGTCCCCACCGGGTTGGACCTCATCGCCAATGTTGGTGGTGGAGATCACCGAAGCGGTGTCCCCTTCGATGGTCAATTGAACGTCGGTGGCTGCGGCCTCCGTTGGGGCGGAGGGGAAAACCAGGTTGACATATCTTTCCCGGATAGCCTCATGGCCGGTCCAGACGAAGTCATCGCTGGGGTTATCGGGAGTGTGATTGGCATCGGTGATCACTCCATCCGCATCCCAGATGTCCATCAGACGGTCAATATCTTGTTGAACGACGCCTTCTGCCTGAGCGTGCAGAAGCTGCAAGATGGCTTCTTCGTCGTTGGCGGGCACAGGGGTGTCTGTGGCCACTGGTCTGGGTGGAGGAGGGGGTATGGTTGGGGCAGGTGTTGGACGGGGTCCACACGCCGCTAACAAGGCGATGGCGACCATCAGACTGACGAGTAGGAATCTGTTCATGCGTGCTACCTCCTTAAATTTATCATATCACATTTCGGACAAAAGTCAACATTGAGAGGCCACGGGTTTTTCAGAGCCCGCCTGGGCTTGACTTGACTTCGGATTCTATGTATACTACCAGCGTGTGGGGCTCACTGCCTTTCACAATCATTTGCGGTAGGGGCAGGTCTTGCTCCTGCCCGTTCAAGGAGATGAACTTATGAGGGAAGTCACCGTGGCAGTGGTGCAGATGCATCCTCGTCTGGCCGAGGTTGAAGAGAACCTGGCTCATATGGCGGATTTGGTGGAGAAAATCTGCACCGAGCAAAATGTGGACCTGATCGTGTTCCCGGAACTGGCCACCACCGGTTACGAGTGCGGGGTGCGCTTCACCGAGCTGGCCGAACGGGTGCCGGGCCACACCGTCAACTACCTGGCCGAACGGGCTGCCGCTTTCCACACCCACCTGGCCTTTGGCATGGTGACCAAAGAGAGAGTGGAAAGCATTCTCTACAATGCGGCCATTCTCCTGGGTCCAGACGGCGAGGTATTGGGTCAGTATCACAAAGTACACCCCCGCGGCGAAGAGCGTCTGGCCTTTCGGCCCGGCTATCGCTACCTGGTCCTGGAAACGGGCTTTGGCAACGTGGGCCTCCTTCTCGGCTGGGACCTGGCTTTCCCTGAGACGGCTCGCAGCTTGGCCCTGGAAGGAGCAGAACTCCTCTGCATCTGCGCCAATTGGGAGCGTCCTCACGTTGAAGAATGGCGGACCTACACCCTGGCCCGCGCCTACGAGAACTCTCTTTTCGTCGCCGCAGCCAACCGTGTGGGCGAGGAATACACCTATGCTTTCTTCGGAGAGAGCATGGTAGTAGGCCCCCGGGGGGAGATGTATGCTGCCATGAACGAAGAAATCGAAGGCTATGCCGTGGCCAGGATTGACCTGGACGATGTACGAAAGTACCGGGAGGAGTTCCAATTCATGCAGTGCCGCCAGCCGCAGACCTATCGAGCAATCGTTAGGAAGTATTAGGGCGATGAAACCTAAAGTGAGCATCGTCCAGGTCCGCCAGAGCGTGCCCGAGGCGGTGCGGGAGGCCATGGAACTGGCCGATTGGAAAGGTTTTGTGCCCCAGGGTGCTGAGGTTGCCCTGAAACCCAACCTGGGTTTTGATTTCTTCCTGCCGGGGACGGTGACCGGACCCTGGGTGGTGGAGGGGGTCATCCGGACCATCAAGGACTACGTGGGCCAAATCTATCTGGTCGAATCGGGACAGGTCCTGGTCAACGTGGAAAGAGCCTTGCGACAGACGGGCATGGCCGATCTGTGTCGGCGCTACGATGTGCCCTGGGTCAATATGTCGCAGGGGCCTTTCCGGAAGCTGAAGGTACCCGACGGTTTGGTGCTGAAGGAGGTCGAGGTTCCGGAGATTCTCTTAAGGACAACCTTGATCACCATACCGGTGATGAAAACCCACGGCCGCACGGTCATCACCGGGGCCTTGAAAAACCAATGGGGCTGCCTCAGGGAGTTGAGACACCACTATCACCCGGTCCTGGACGAGGCCCTGGCCGACGTGAATACCCTGCTCAAACCGGCTTTCGCCGTCATGGACGGCACCGTAGGCCTGGAAGGTAACGGCCCCAAGTCGGGCCGGCCCCGGATAGCGGACCGGGTGCTGGCCTCCGGCGATGCCGTGGCCCTGGATGCCATCGCCGCCAAGGTCATGGGGTTTGCCCCCCAGGACATCGGGCACATCCAACTGTGCGCCCGGCGAGGTTTGGGTATCGGCGACCCGAATCAGATCGAAGTCCTGGGTGAGGAGGTGGCCGGTCTTGATCTGAGATTTCAACCAGGACGGAACAACCTGGTCGCCCTGGTGGAGATAGCCTTGCGGCGTTCTCTCCTGCGGAGACTGGTCTTCCACACCCCTCTCCTCCGTTTCCTGGCTTGGGGAGCCATCGGATGGTATGGGGTCTGGTATCTGCTCGCCGGAAGGCGTTACCGTGATAGGATTCTGGCT
>JBBIJG010000216.1:0-5397 GCA_037446095.1 Caldilineae bacterium | reverse complement strand
CCAGGAGGGGCTCTGGGGTCTCGCAGGCTACGATGCGCTGCGCCAGCCCTTCCACAATGGCCGTCTTGCCTACACCTGGGTCGCCGATGAGGGCCGGGTTGTTCTTGGTCCGCCGGGAGAGGATCTGGATCACTCTTTCAATCTCCTTCTGGCGGCCAATAACGGGGTCCAACTTGCCTTCCTGGGCCTTGGCGGTCAGGTCAATGCCCAGTTGATCCACCAAAAGGGGCCGCTGCTCTTTCCCCTTTTTCCTCTGGCCGGCGTAAACCGGGCTTTCTGCCAGCAAGCGCCCTGTTTGGGCGCGCACTTTTTCCAGATTGACTCCCATGCTTCTGAGGACGTTGACAGCTACCCCTTCGCCTTCGCGTACCAGACCCAGCAGGAGGTGCTCGGTACCGATGTAGTGATGGCCCATCCGTCGCGCCTCGTCTACGGCCAGCTCTATCACCCGCTTGGTGCGCGGAGTTAAGGTGAGCTTGGCACCGGGCATGGTCCGCTGGCCCTGTCCTACTGTCCTCTCCACCATGTCCTTCACCTTCTGCGGTCTCACTCCCAGTTCCTGGAGCACCCTCACCGCCACGCTGTTCTCTTCCCGTATCAGGCCAAGCAGAAGGTGTTCGGTGCCAATATAATTGTGATTGAGACGCTGGGCTTCCTCCTGAGCTAAGGTCAAGACTCGTCGTGCTCTCTTGGTAAATCTGTCAAACTTGTCTGCCATAGCCTGTGCCCTCATTTATCATCATCTTTTGTAGACATAGACCTCTCATGGCGGGCCGGTTCTACCTGGACCCGGCCTGGGGTTCTGTTTCCCCACGCTCCCTGTTCAGCGCAGGGAAGCCTCTCCCTCACCAGGCGGGGGCGAACCCTCCAGAAGGGCCTCGTATTCCTCAGGGCCAGCTTCTTGAGGTGACAGCCCGTATTCCGCATCCGGCTCCTGCAGTTCGAAGTCTGAGGGGTACCCTTCGCGCCAATCCAGGTCAACGTATTCCTCCTCCGCCACCCGCTTGAGGCTCAATCCAATCCGTCTTCGGTCGGCGTCAATGCGGATGATCCTCAAAGTGACCACATCACCCTCCTTGACCACCTCCTTGGGATGAGTGATGGGGTTTTTGGAGAGCTCGGAAATGTGGATCAAACCCTCGACCTCATCATTGTCTAAGCGGGCAAAAGCCCCAAAGTTCGTCAGTTTGGTAATCTTGCCCTGCACCAGTTGCCCCACAGCATACTTTTGTGAGACGAGGCTCCAGGGTTCAGGCTGCAATCGTTTGATGCTCAAACCGATGCGGCGTTTCTCCCGATCCACGTTCAGGACATAGACGTCTACCTCCTCACCTACCCGGAGGACCTCTTTGGAGTGCGACACCCGCTCCCAGGAGAGTTCGGAGAGGTGGACCAGGCCATCCGTCCCACCCAGGTCAATGAAAGCCCCAAAGCTACAGAGGCTGCTGACCCGCCCCCGCAGGATGTCCCCTTCCTGAAGCTCGTTCAACAGCTTCTCTTTCTGTTGCTTGCGCCATTCTCGCATGGCGGCCCGCTCGGAAAGAATAAGACGATTGCGTCGCCGGTCTAACTCGATGATCTTGAGCCGCAACGGTTGGCCAACCATTCTGGCCCAACGCTCTTCATTGCTCTGGGAAGCATCCTGGGCTTTCTGAGATGGGGGCACCAGTTGAGAGGCGGGTACAAAGCCTCGCACCTTGCCCAGGCGAACGATGAGCCCCCCTTTGTTGTAACCGGTCACCGGGGTCTCAAAACACTCCCCGGCTTCAAAGAGCTTCTGGGCAGCTTGCCAATCCTTTTCCAACTGGGCTCGGCTGAGAGAGAGGATCGTATTACCGTTCTTATCCTCGGGGTTGAGGACATAGACCGGCACTTCATCACCCACCCTGAGCTTCTCGATCGCTTCGGGGCCCATGCGTTCCAATTCCCGACTCGACACCAGCCCCTCTGTTTTGGTCCCTATGTCAATCAGGATCTCGGTGGGACTGACGCTGACGATCACTCCTGTCAGGACATCGCCTCGCTGGAATGGCCGATAGGCATAACTTTCCTCCAGAAGTTCTGCCATGGATGGGTAGAAGTCTTCTCCTTTTGTCTCCCTCCCTTCTTCTAACAAAAGGGCGTCTTGATTTTCCATTTGAGCTTTCCCTCTTCCCTCCGATTTGTTTTACATTATACTCAATTTCCGCTCAAAAGGCAAACGGAAGTCCTGTGCTCGAAGCTTTTGGCGTCGGCGGGGATGGCTTCCACGCCAACCGGAGGGAAAGGGCGCTCGTCCTTCAGCCGGCGACGGCTATGGCCTCGATTTCCACCAGAGCGCCAAGGGGCAGGGCGGCCACAGCGATGGTCGAACGGGCCGGCGGATCTGAAGGAAAGAACTCCGCATAAACGGCGTTCATGGCCTGAAACTGGCCCATGTCCTTCAGGAAAACGGTCGTTTTGACCACGCCGCGCAGGGAGCTGCCTGCTGCCTCCAGCACAGCCGAAAGATTGGTCAACACCTGGCGGGTTTGAGCGGCCACATCGCCTTCAATCAGTTTGCCGGCCGCCGGGTCAATGGCCACCTGCCCGGCGGCAAAGACAAAATTGCCCACCCGCACCGCCTGGGAATAGGGCCCCACCGCGGCCGGGGCTTTATCGGTGGAGATGATCTCTCGCTTCATGTTATCCCTCCTCAATTTGGTCATTGCCATGGCTGGGGAGTCCTTTCCTTGATGCCATCTGCCCCCATGCTCTCACCGTCCCCCAGTCCAGGGCCAAGGTCATCAGGAAGTAGATCAATCCGCCCAGGACGATCCCTCCCCCGCCTATCAGGACGGGGCTCTGTCTGTGCATCCTGGCGGCAAACCAGCTCACCCCCAAGCCCATCAGGCCAGCGGCCAGGATGGTGCGCAGGGTGAAATCCAGCAGACGGCCACCCTCGAGACCCTCCAGCCGCCTCCGGATGACCCACAGCAGTCCCCCCATTTCCAGAAAGGTGGCCGTGGAGTTGGCCAAAGCCAGGCCACCGTGGGCCAGAGGCCGGATCAGGATCAGGCTGAGGATGACGTTGATGCTCATAGCCCCCACCCCAATCAGGACAGGAGTCAGGGTGTCGTGAAGGGCATAGAAGGCACGGGTGACCATTTCCACCACCGCATGGGCCAGGAGACCCAAGGCGTAGAATTGCAAAGCCCAGACCACCGCCTCGGTGGAACTTTGCTGAAAAGCCCCGCGTTGAAAAAGCAGTTGGACGATGGGATAGCGCAGGGTCACGAGGCCCACACTGGCGGGAACGGCCAGATACAGGATGGCTCGCAGGGTAGCCGAGAGGGCACTTCGCATTTCGGTCACCTGCCTTTTGGCCGCCAGCTCGGCGAAGGTGGGAAAGGCTGCCGTAGCCAGGGCCTGGGCAAAGATACCCTGGGGCAGCAGCATCAGCAGCCAGGCGAAATTCAGGGCGGCCAGGCTGCCGTCGGCCAGACCTGAGGCCAGAATGGTATTGACCAGGAAGTTAAGTTGCACCACAGCCAGACCCAACACGCGGGGCGCCATCAGCCGTCCCACCTCTCGCACACCGGAGTCTCTCAGGCCCAAGATGGGGAAATAGCACAGGCCCCTTCTGACCAGAGCGGGGATCTGGATGGCCAGGTGGAGCAAGGCGCCCACGACGACTCCCACGGCCAGGCTATGGATGTGCCACCAAGGGCTCAGAAAGAGGGCGGCACCAATAATGGACAGGTTGTAGATGAGGGGGGCCAAAGCGGGCAGCAGGAAATGCTGGTAGGAGTTAAGGACACCCATGACGATGCCGCTGACACCAAAGAGAATCGGAGAGAGAAGCATCAGACGCATCAGTTGAACGGTCAGGGCGCGTTTGGCCGGGGCAAACCCCGGCGCTACGACTCTGGCCACCAGCAGGGGAGCAAAAATGGCTGCCAAAAGGGCCAGGGCGCTGAGGAGGATAAGAACCCAATTGGTCACTGCGCTGGCCAGGCGCCACGCCCCTCGCTCGTCCCCTAGGGCCAGGTAGCCGCTGAAAGTTGGGATGAAGGCCGAGCCCAAAGCTCCACCGGCCACCAGTTGGAAGAGCAGATCAGGCAGGCGGAAGGCAGCCAGATAAGCATCCAGCTCGCCGCTGGTCCCGAACTGCTGGCCGATGATCATCTCGCGGGCCAGGCCCAGGATGCGGCTGAGGGCAAAAGCGATGATCACAATACCTGCTGCCCGAGCTATTTGCTGTTTGCTGGAAATCATGCCTTTCCTTTGTCCACTCTACCAGGATCTATCAGGTTTGCCCCTTGGGGAGCTGCGCAGCCTTTCCAACACCTGTCGCAAATCAGTCGGCAATTCGGCTCTGAATTCGACATAGCGGTTGGAACGGGGCAGGTGAAAGCCAAGGAGCTGAGCATGGAGGAACTGCCGGCCTAAGGGCGGCAGGCCATCGCCGCCGGCTTTCAGAGGTTGTTTGCGGAAGCCGTAAACAGAGTCACCCACCAGGGGATGGCCAATGAAGGCAAAATGGACTCGCACCTGGTGGGTGCGGCCGGTCACAGGCTGGGCCTCAACCAATGTGTAGAGATGGGGCATCTTACCGGCTGGCAGGGTCAGGTACTCCACCACCCGATATGCGGTTCGTGCTTTGCGTCCCCCTCTCTCTTCTTTCATGACGGCCATCCGCTTCCGATGGCGGGGGTCACGGCCAATGGGAGCCTCTATCAGCCCCTGGGCCGGTTCCAGATGCCCTTCCAGCAAAGCCAGATAGATTTTTTTGACCTCTCGCCGTTGGAACTGTTGTTGCAGATGCTGGCGAGCGGCCTCGTTCTTGGCCACAATAATCAGTCCCGAGGTCTCTTTGTCCAGGCGATGGACGATTCCCGCCCGCAAGGTGTCCTCCATACCAGCCATCTCGGGACAATGAGCCAGGACCGCATTGATCAGAGTGCCGGTTCGATGGCCGCAAGCCGGGTGTACGACCATGCCGGCCGGCTTGTTGACCACCAGGAGGTCGGCGTCCTCGTACACGATGTCCAGGGGAATGGCCTCCGGACGCACTTCCAGGGGTTCCGGCGGTGGCAGACACAGGACAATCGCATCGCCAGTTTCTACTTTGTGGCTGGCCTTGACCATCCGCCCGTGGACGGTGACCCGTCCCTCGCTGATCAGCCTCTGTACCAGCGACCGGGAGAGTTCGGGTATTCGCTGAGCGATGTACTTGTCCAAACGCTGGCCCCCTTCTGTAGCCAGCAGTTCGATCACGCGCTCCATGCCAGGACCTGACGGGCCCCCATCTGGCTCACTCCTCTTCAAAGGGCACGATTTCATAGCCGCCTTCATTCTGCCCACCGGCAGGGACAAGCTGGCTGACCCTGAGCTCGGCCTGGTCCAGCTTCTCACCGCAGTGTCGGGCCAGGGCTT
>JBBIJG010000215.1:0-5427 GCA_037446095.1 Caldilineae bacterium | reverse complement strand
GCCAGGGTGTCGGGGTGGGTTAACAGAGCGTCGGGGAGGGCGTGGCCGTTGAGGTTGCCAGCAGCGCAGCAGCAGGCATAAGCGACGCGGTAGCCGTGGGGGTCGCTGTAACGACTGCTGTTGGCAAGGGGGTATACGGATGTTGCTCCCCCAGCCCTCGTGTCACCTGAACCAGGGAAGGCGTCGGCTCCGCTCCACCACAAGCGGAAGACACCGAGGCGCTGACGATTAAAACCGTGGCCCAGACAATAACCGGCCCCAATCTGCGCCCCATGCTAGAACTTGTAGCCAATCTGGCGTAGAAAGCCCTTACGCCAGGCGATGTCTTCGTCTCCCTCAACTCCTTTGCTCTTAGAGCCATCAATCACCCCCAGGATGCCTCGCCCTTGTTCTGTCTCGGCAATAACGACTTCCACAGGGTTGGCGGTGGCGCAGAAGATGCGACAGACCTCCGGCACATTCTTGACCGTGTTCAGCACGTTGATAGGGAAGTACCCCCGACCCAGGAAGAGGATGAAGCAGTGGCCAGCCGAAAGGGCTAGGGCGTTCTTCTTGGCCAGCTCGATCATTTCGTCATCGGTGCCGACCCAACGGACCAGACATTTGCCCGAGGATTCACAGAAAGCCAGGCCGAACTTGATGCCCGGCACGGTTTGGACAAGGGCTTCGTAGACATCCTCCACGGTCTTGATAAAGTGGCTTTGCCCCAGGATAAAGTTGATGTCATCGGGTTTTTCGATTTTAACGATAGTAAGTTCCATTGGTCTCCGTCTCCTTGATTCTCAATGGTGAAATAGAGGCTTCAGCCTAATGCTGTTAAGCATTCAAAATTGGCCGGTTTCGCCCAACCAGGAGCAATCACGTACACGCTCCCCTCCGGAGTTGAGGCTTCAGCCGGTGTCATGGCCACTGCCGGAACCGGCCCAACGCCCCTCAGAACTTATCCGCAAACAGGTGTGGGACAGCCTTTCCGGGCCGTCCGGGTTAGGCGAAGGCACTGCCTTCGCCTAGCCGCCCTACGGGTTTTCGGATGGGCACTTTCAAAGTCTAGCCATTTACTTCTGGCAGCGGGGGCAAAGGTACGTCCCCCGTCCCCCCACCATGATGCGCTCGATGGGGCCGCCGCAGCGGGAGCAAGGCTGCCCCTTTCGCCGGAAAACCATCAGGTTCTCCTGGTGCCTGCCTTCCCTGCCATCCACCTGGCGATAGGCCCCGTCAAAGGTGGTGCCCTGGTCGGCCAGGGCCTGGCGCAGCACCTGACGGATGGCCCGGTAGAGCCGCTCGACCTCTTCGTCCGTCAGGGTGTCGGCTGGTCGCCGGGGGTGGATGCCGGCTACAAAGAGGGCTTCGTCGGTGTAGATGTTGCCGAGGCCGGCGATGAACTGCTGGTTGAGCAGCAACGGCTTGAGGGCTCCCCTGCGTTTCTTGATCAGGGTCGCAAACTCGGCGAGGGTCCAGCCATCGGCCAGGGGCTCCGGCCCCAAACGGCCCACCACCTCCTTCTCGTCGGCGACCAGGTAGACCCGCCCGAATTTGCGCGGGTCTATAAAGCGCAACTGGCGCCCATCGTCCAGGTCAAAGACGGTGTGAGCGTGGGGGTCGGGCGGAGCGTCGCCGGGCCTGACCGTCAGTTGTCCGGTCATCTTAAGATGAATGATGAGACGGTCGCCGCCGGACAGGTCAAAGACCAGGTATTTGCCGCGCCGCCTGAGGCCGAGGATCTGTTGACCTCGGATGCGCCGTTGGAACTCCGGTATGGCTGGCCTGGCGACGGTGTTCTCCCACCCCAGGTGGACTTCGGTGAAGGTGCAGCCGATGAGCGGCCCTCGCAGGCCGTTGACGATGGTCTCGACTTCGGGGAGTTCAGGCATTAGAATATGATGTCACTCCCTGATCCTCATTTCCCTCCCAGCAAACGCTCTTCCACCTCACTGGGGCGCAGGCCGGTTACGGAAATCATCTTGTGCTGAGAGGTCTGGCCGGCCACGATTTCTATCTGGCTCTTGCGGATCTTCAGTCGCTCGGCCAGAAGCTCTATGAGAGCCTGGTTGGCAGCGCCTTCTACCGGCGAGGCGGTCACCCGCACCTTGAGGGCATCGCCCTGGACACCTTCGATCTCGTTCCTGCGGGCACGGGGGATGACCCGCACCGGGAAAGCGGCACCCCTTTCGGCATCGGTGATTTTGAATTCACGAAATTTTAGAATTTTCGAGCTCGTGGCGCTCATCAGGATAATTACCTCCTTAATGTAATTGGCGGTTGGGCTTCTGCCTGGAATGGGAGGTGGTCAAGCTACAAACCGCCCCGCATAATAGCCCGGATAATTTGCCGGACGATGTCCATGAGGATCAGGGCCACAATAGGGCTGATGTCTATCATGCCTAAAGGGGGGATGACACTGCGCAGGGGCCTCAGAATAGGTTCGGTGATCTGATAGAGAAAGACGACGGCGGGGTGATAAGGAGCAACACGAAACCACGATAAGATCACCCGCGCCAGAATGGCCAATTCGAGTACGGTGAAGAGGATGTTGATAAAAGTGTATAGCCAGATCATCTGCCCTCCTCCCTTCCCAAGCTACTGCGCAGGCCCATCACCACGGCGAAGCGCCCGGTACGACCATGGTCGGCCCGATGGGAGAAGAACTCATCGTTGTGGCAGGCCGTGCACAGGCCCGCTATTTCTATCCGATGGACGCCCAGGGCGACTAACTGCAACCGGTTGGCCTCCCACAGGTCAAAATAGAAAGAACCGTCCCCCTGCTGATGCAACAGTTGAGGCCGATGGGGGAAAACCTCTTGAACCGATTTTGCCACTTCCGGGCCGACTTCATAACAGCACGGGCCAATGGACGGTCCAATGCAGGCCATGAGGTCGGCCGGACGGCTGTCATAGGTTTCCACCATCGTCTCAACCGTCTTCTGAGTGGCCTGGCCGAGAGTGCCTTTCCACCCGGCATGAACCAGGCCGATGGCCTGCCGGACCGGATCGTACAAAGCCACAGGCACGCAGTCGGCGAAGCGGAGCATGAGAAATACACCGGGGCAATTGGTCACCAAAGCGTCGGTCTGGGCAGCGACCCGGCCCCGATCCTCAAGGCCGACTACGGCCACGTTGGCGCTGTGCACCTGAGAGGCTGTAGCGATGTCGCTCCGGCGGATGCCCAGGGCCCAGCAAATGAGGTCATGGTTGGCGTCCACAGCTCGCTGATCATCACCTACCGTTCTGCCCACGTTCAGCCAATGGTAAGGAGGGCAACTGACCCCACCCAAACGGGTGAAAACGCCGTGGACCACCTCTCTATAAGCGGCCAGGCTGGGGAAACGATAATAAAGAAGACCGTTGTTTTCCTCTCGTCGCAAGGCCCGCTTCCCTTTCAAGTTGATAATCAGTGTAGCATAAAAAGGAGAGAAAGGCAAACCGGCATAATCGTCTATCCTGTTTGAGCTCGCTCCCACTCCTGGCGCAGGTAAGCCGGGCTGAGGCCGCTGTCTACCACCGACCAGGGCAGCGTCTCGTCGAGGGAACGCTGGCGAAGGTACTCTTCAGCTTCCAGGTCGCTTTGCTGTAAAGCCCACCGCCACTGCGCCAAAGAGGTCCGGTCCATCCTGGTCAGGGCCCGGCCCAGACGGCGGTCGCCCCGGCTCAGCACCCCTTGTACTACGGCCCAGGCGAGGCTGTCGCTTTTGACAACCACCCCCCTGGGCCGCAGCTTTTGCTCAATGTAGCGCAAACGCTCCCGGATGATGCTCTCGGGCGTCATGGCAGCCCATTGCAAAGGGGTGTGAGCCTTGGGGACGAAAGGGGTGACGTTGACGGTGACGCGCCGCAAGAAGCGCTGGCCAACGGCAGTAACCAGGTCCACGATGGCTTGAACGTCCTCTTCTGTCTCGGCAGGCAGGCCCAGCATGAAATAGAGTTTCAAATGGGGGAAATCGTAGCGGGCGGCCAGCTCGGCTGCGCGCAGCACATCGTCGGCCGAGATGCCCTTATGGATCAGGGCTCGCAAGCGCTCAGAGCCGGCCTCCGGGGCCAGGGTCAGGGTCTGGGCGCCGCTCTCGGCCAGGCTTTTCACCAGGGCCTCCGAAAGGGGAGCCGCGCGCAGCGAGGAAACCGCAATCCTGGCCCCGATCCCCCGCAACTCGGTGACCAGCTCATCTATGCGGGAGTAGTCCGAAACGGCCGCGCCAACCAGGCCGATCCTGTCTCGCTGCTGCAGGCCCTCCTGGGCCTGGCGGAGCAATGCCTCCACACTCCGCTCACGCAGGGGGCAGTAGGTGTGACCCGTCAGGCAGAAGCGGCAACGGTGTTGGCAACCCCGCGCGACCTCTATCAAATACATGTCACCGAATTCCGTATGGTGGGTCAAAACAACTGAGGTGGTGGGGTAGGCGTTGAGGTCGCGAATCCATTGACGTTTGACAGGATGCAGAATGGAGGATGCAGAATAGGTTGGAACGTAAAGGCCAGGGATTTGGGCCAGGGCGGAAAGCAGGCTCTGGCGCTCTGCGCCAATGTCTGCTCGCAGGGTCTCGGTCAGCGTGGGTATCAGCTCTTCGGCCTCGCCGATGACAAAAGCATCAAAGAGGTCTGCCAGAGGTTCAGGATTAGCCGTCACCGCCGGGCCACCGGCAATGAGCAGGGGGCTGGCCTCGTCGCGCTCCTCGGCCAGGAGAGGGATACCTGTCTGGCGCAGCATCTCCAGGGCGTTGAAGTAATCTAGCTCATAGGCCAGGGAGAAAGCCACCACCCTGAACTCACCCAGGGGCCTTTGCGACTCCAGGGAGACCAGCCCCTTACCTCGTTTCTTGCCCGACCAGAACACCCGTTCACACACCACGTCAGGCCGCTGGTTGAAGAGACGGTAGACCGTTTGCAAGCCCAGGCTGGACATGCCCACATAGTAGGTGTTGGGGTAGGTCAGGGCTACGGACAGCTTGCCGCCCCAATCCTTATAAATTGTACCTGTCTCTTGTTCCACGATCCGTCTGGCTTCCGCGACTGTTTTCCACCCGGTCATTTTGGCTAGCGGTGCTCGTACACCAACCGCTGGAGGCGGGCTGTCCATTGGGGAGGGAAGCCCATTCGCTCCAGATAAGGCCACAGGACGCCGGCTACCTCCCGCAGGGTGTAATAGGCTCGCCAGGGCTGAGCGATGCCCTCCACATGGGTCGTTGTGGGACTGGTGTAGACGATAATACCTTCATAAGGCTGGTGAACCCCAACACAACCCAGGCATAATGAAGCTCACGCCTGAGCATCCCCCTTTCACCACGCCACAGAGGTGACAGCCACCTCATAGCCCCCTCCGAGCTAGCAGACAAGTCCACATTGTCAGCGCATCTGTTATGTGGTATACTCAGTAGTGGAGTCTCAGTAGACCGCAATTAGGTTCTGGAGTCAAGGCTTTAGCCGGAGAGTTCCGCC
>JBBIJG010000214.1:4812-5439 GCA_037446095.1 Caldilineae bacterium | reverse complement strand
ACAGCGACCGTCACCGTGACCGCCGAACCGACAGCCACGGCCACGCCGACCATCACTCCCACGGCGGCTGTCACGCCGTCGCAAGCGCTCATGGTCTTGCAGCAGTTACACACCTCCGGCATCACCAACACAGCCACCATAGATAGTGACCAGACTGAGCCGAGAAGCGATGAGGAGCATAACCCCTTCCCTGGCGTTGAGCTGGTGGACCCGGTTATTGGCAAGAGTGCCGTACCTCCTTACGCGCATCCAGGCCAGGAGGTCACTTTCACCCTCACCGTGCGGAACCAGGGCATTGCCCAGGCTCAAAACGTATGGGTCACCGATACGGTCCCGGTTTTCCTGGACGTCTTCGCTGCGACCACCACCAAGGGCACGGTGCAACCCATCGTGAACAATACCGTTGTGGTCTACATTGGCACCCTGGAGCCCTATGGGGCCGAAGTCGTGACCATCACCATCAGGACCCGGGTCCGGCCGGGGACCCCGACTGGGACATTGATGAACAATCTGGCCGTAGTGACCTGCGATGGTGGTGACGATCAAGACGAGGCCCCGGTGCGTGTACCGGCTGAAGAAGAGAAAGAAGAACCGCCGCCACCCGCAGCGACTCCGACCCCCACCCCC
>JBBIJG010000214.1:0-4793 GCA_037446095.1 Caldilineae bacterium | reverse complement strand
TGCCGGTTACCCCCACGCCAACTCCAGAGGTCCTGACCGTGGCGATACTGCCAGAAACAGGAGCAAGGCCAGGCCTGTTCCCCACCCTCGTCGGGTTGTCCGTAATGGTAGGTCTTGCCGGTTTGCTGCTCCTGACTCTGCCCCGGAGAGAAGACAGGCTCTGAGCGCCGTGGGTCTCCTGACTGAGGCGAGAGAGGGGCTCGGTGAGGACACCTAAGAAACCCGTTTTCTTGGAGAAAACGGGTTTCTTGATTGCCGGGGGTCTTCTGACCGAGGCGGAAGAGGGGTTCGGTGAGGACACCTTAAAAATTGACACTATCCCTCAGATGTAGTAACATAGAAGGGGATCCCACCGTTTGGCCAAATGAGCTGCACAGAGAGGAGAAAGGCTATGGCACCCCAAATCAGAGAACTTCCACCTGAAAGGCTACGGCGAGTTTGTGACCCCTGTCAGTTCGAGTTCACCAGCACCGAGGAGTTGCCAGAACTGGAAGAGATCATCGGCCAGGAACGGGCCACGCGAGCCATTGACTTTGGCATTGACATCCCCTGCTATGGCTACAACATCTACGCTCTCGGCCCGGCCGGCGCCGGCAAGACGACCACCATCCAGACCTTCCTGGAGCGGAGAGCCCGCACCGAGAAAGTGCCCGACGACTGGGTTTACGTTAACAACTTCCAGGACCCCTATCAACCGTGGGCCATCAGCCTGCCGCCGGGGGGCGCCCGGGTCCTGCGCGACGAAATAGACGAAATGCTCAAAAGCTTGCAGGAGGAGATCCCCCGCGCCTTTGAAAGCGAGGAGTACGAGCAGCACAAAGCCAGGGTCGTGCAGGAGCTGGACGAGAAGCGAACGGCCGAGTTCAAGCGCCTGGAGGCTTTTGTCAACGAACAGGGCTTCACCCTTTTGCGCACCCCCATGGGCCTCATCTTTGCCCCGATGGTAGATGGCCAGCCTATGAGCGAGGAGCAGTACCAGGCCCTTGCACCCGAAAAGAAGGAGGAACTGGAGAAATACCGGCCCATCCTGCAAAAAGAACTGGAGAAAGCCACCCGTCAGGTGCGGGAACTAGAAAAGGAAGCCAAGGAGAGGTTGCGCAACCTGGACAAAGAAATCGCGGCCTTCACCGTGAGCCACTTCTTCGAGGCCTTGAAGGAAAAATACAGCCAGCACGATGAGCTGGTAGCTTACCTGGAGGCCATGCGCAATGACATGGTACAAAATGTAGATGCCCTGCGGAAAGCGGCCCAGGCGCCAGGGGAAGGGGCGGCCGAGGGAGAAACCATGCCGGCTTTCTTCGCCTCGCGCCTGAAATCCCCTTTCGACAAATATCGGGTCAACGTCATTGTAGACCACTCCCGCACGGAAGGGGCGCCGGTCATCGTTGAGCCCAACCCCACCTACCAGAACCTGATCGGCCGCATCGAGCACCGGGCCGAATTCGGCTCCCTGGTGACGGACTTTAGCATGATCCGGGGAGGGGCCTTGCACCGCGCCAACGGAGGCTACCTGGTGCTGGATGCCAGGGCTGTCCTGACATCCCCTCTGGCCTGGACGGCTCTGAAGAGAGCTCTCAGAAACCGGGAGATCCGGATCGAGGAAATGGCCCAACAGTTGAGCCTGATCGCCACCGTCGGCCTGGCCCCTGAGCCCATCCCCCTGGATGTGAAAGTGGTGCTGATCGGTGACCCCCAGACCTATTACCTGCTCTATGCACTGGATGAGGAATTCCAGAAACTCTTCAAGGTCAAGGCTGATTTTGTCACCGAGATGGAGTGGACCCCCGAGAACTTGCAAAAGTATGCCCTCTTCATTCATGACCGTTGCCGTGCTGAAAACCTGCGGCACTTTGACAACGAGGCCGTGGCCAAAGTGATCGAGTACTCCTCCAGGCTGGTGGAAGATCAGGAGAAGCTGACCACCCGTTTCGCCCACGTGGCCGACATCGTGCGCGAGGCCAGCTATTGGGCCGGTCGCCAGGGACACGAGCTGGTGACAGCCGCCGACGTGCAGAAAGCCATCGAGGAGAGAGTCTACCGCTCGAACCAGATCGAAGAACGCATCCGCGAACAGATTAAAGATGGCACCATCATGGTGGACACCGAGGGTGAAGTGGTGGGCCAGGTGAACGGCCTCTCCCTCCTTTACCTGGGCGATTACGTTTTCGGCCGGCCCTCGCGCATCACGGCCAGGACCTTCCTGGGCCAGAAAGGTGTGATCAACATCGAACGCGAGGCCAAACTCTCGGGGAACATTCACGACAAAGGTGTGCTGATCCTCTCGGGTTACCTGGGCGGTAAATACGCTCAAGAGGTCCCCCTCAGCCTCTCGGCCAGCATCTGCTTCGAGCAGTCCTATTCGGGCGTCGAAGGTGACAGTGCCTCGTCCGCCGAACTCTACGCCCTCCTGTCCAGCCTGTCGGGCCTGCCCATCAAGCAGGGCATCGCCGTTACCGGCTCGGTCAACCAGAAGGGCGAGGTCCAGGCCATCGGTGGCGCGACCCAGAAAATCGAAGGGTTCTTTGACGTGTGTAAGGTGAAAGGGCTGACGGGCAAGCAGGGCGTCATCATCCCCGAACAGAACGTCAAGAACCTGATGCTGCGTGAGGACGTGGTGGAAGCCGTGCGCCAGGGCCAATTCCACATCTACCCGGTGCGTACCATTGACGAAGGCATCACCGTCCTGACCGGAGTGGAAGCCGGCGAGCGCCGGGAAGACGGCACCTACCCCGAAGGGACGGTCAACCATGCCGTTCAAAACCGCCTGCGTGAACTGGCCCTCAAATTGAAGGATTTCGGTAGGAAGGACGAGGAAAAGACACCGACGGAGGACTCATAAAAATCAACCCCCTTCCTGGAGGGGGCGTTTGAGGAAGAAAAAGAAGGCCTCGGTGTAGGAGGAGCCCGAACCGGTCCCCAGCTTGGAAGTCCACTCATGGCCAGCGATTAAGGGGACCACAGCGACCAACTCCCACCCTTGCTGGCCCAGTTTTCTCACCGTCTCCCAGCCCCGATCAAACAGCTCGCCTGGAGAGCTGTGAAGATACTCCGCTTCTCCTGTACCCTCCTTGGGATACCTTCTCTCCAACTCCAGGGGAGCAGTGATGACCTTGTATTCCCATTTCTGCATTTTGTATCCCCTTTTCTCTCAACGATTTGACCCCCATCCCCGGCCCTTCCCCCGAGGGGGAAGGAAATCGGGGAGCGAGCATCAGTCCTCGGCGGTCACCGGGCCGCGCTGGCGCTTTAATTCGCTACGGCGGCGCTTGCTGGCCAACCGCTTCTCCTGAGCTGCCTGTGGAGGGCGGGTGGGATGCCGCCGTTTGGGCACCCTCATCGCCTGGCGCATCAACAACTGAAAACGTTCCACCACCTCCTCACGGTTGCGGAACTGGCTGCGAAAAGCCTGGGAGACCAGGCGCAAGGTTCCGTGGCTGTCAATGTAAGGGGCCAAAACCTTCCGCACTCGTTCCCGTTGGGCCTCGGTCAGCGTGGGAGAACCGGCCACGTCGAAGAGCAGCTCCACCCGGGTGGCCGAACGATTGACGTGCTGCCCGCCAGGGCCGCTGCTTCGCGCAAAGCGGAAATGAAGCTCAGATAGGGGAATGGTTAAAGTGTTGGTGATGTGCAGCCCTTTCCCAGATGAGATGTCCATGTCCATCTATAAAAGCAGAAACGCCTGGCAGGTCTTTGCCAGGCCACGGTTGTTTGGCAGGCAAGCAAGGCACACAATCGCCCGGCTGCGTTACGCCCCGCAAGTTTGTACCTGCCACGTCGCATATCGCCTCGGCTCTTGGGCAGGCAGTCCAGAAGACCGTCTTGATTGGCCCCGCATATCCCTTGAGCCAACGCGGGCAGGTGGGCCTACCAGGATTCGAACCCGGGACCAACCGGTTATGAGCCGGCAGCTCTACCGCTGAGCTATAGGCCCAATACCCAATACCTAAATAGCCAAATGGAGCGGGAGACGGGACTTGAACCCGCGACAGCCTGCTTGGAAGGCAGGAGCTCTACCGCTGAGCTACTCCCGCTCAGCACGTCAGAGCCGTTCTTGGACGTGACGCGCTGGCCAGAACGGGCAACAGACCCTGCCCAATCCCAAAATAATTATACCACAATTTGCACCACCATGCAAACAAATCTACCGACGGGCGGGGCGTCGGCAAAAGTGTTGTTCCAATTTTGGAGCACCCAAACACCTTGCGCAGCCGCTGTGAAGGCAGACCTTTGCGCTTTTGAGCGATTTCTGCTATACTTACCTAGCCCACTGTTCTATCTTGCGGTCGTCAGGAGGGGAGAAAGGTGAGAAGGGTGAGGATTTCCGCGCTGATTCTGGGCCTGTTGTTGATTCTGGCTACGCTGGGAGGGGTCCTATTCCACTTCGCCTCCGCCGTGGACCCGGCTGAGGTTCAAAGCGCCCCGGCCAGAACCATCCCCAATACCGATGTTAACCCCTATGGGGCGAATTTTTTCCTGGAACGGGAGGTAGAGGAATGGAAGCGGGAGAAAACCGTCCAGATGGCCAAGGAAGCAGGAATCGGCTGGGCCAAACAGCATTTCGTCTGGGCAGATATTGAGCCTCGACGGAAGGGCAAGTTTGTAGATGAAACCAGCGGAGAGAGCACCTGGAAGAAATACGACCAGATCGTTGACCTCTATGAGAAGTACGGCCTCCAGATCATCGCTCGCCTTGACCGCCCCCCTGCCTGGACACGCCAGGACAACACTCACCCGGAACGCCCCCCCGATGATTTCAATGACTACGGCGATTTTGTCTACGAGTTCGTCAAACA
>JBBIJG010000213.1:0-5446 GCA_037446095.1 Caldilineae bacterium | reverse complement strand
GTCCTACCCCGCACCGAGGGCCCAGGCTACATCGCCCGGATCTGGTTCACCCACCGCCAGCATGACCGCCCCGCCCCAGGCGAAGAACCAGACCCGGAACGGGGCTTCTTCGCCGAGGCCGGCAACATTCGCTTCTACTTCGATGACGAACCGACACCCCGCGTGGACATGCCTGTGACCCAGTTTTTTGGCGGAAATGTCAGCCCCTTTTTGACTCCGCTGGTCAGGCACTACCGCACCGGCAACGGCGGAAACATTTCCCATATCCCCATGCCTTTCTATCGCTCGGTGCGTGTGACCCTGGCTCCCTATCCGCCCTACGATGAGGGGAAATACGTCGGGCCGCGGATGTTCCAGATAGCGGTCAAACGATTCGAGAGCGACCCCGGTCCCTTTGAAAGCTTCCGCCTGCCTCTCTCCCGGGAGGAAACCCGTGAACTGGAACGGGTCCGTAAAGTCTGGAGCAATCTTGGAGACTATCCCTACAAGAGAGGTGGTGAGGTTGAGGTTCGCCGGATGCTGGAGGTCGAACCTGGCGGCTCGGCGCAGATTGACCTCTCCGGCCCCGGCCTGATCACGGCCCTTCGGCTTGCCATCCAGGAGGGACAGGAAAATGACCTGTGGATGAGGATTTTCTGGGACGGCCAGGCCAGCCCCGGTGTCGAGGGACCGTTGCGAGCCCTGTTTGGGACGGCTGAAGAGACGCGTCCCTATCGTTCTCTGCCTCTGGGGATTGTGGCCATACGGCCGCTTCTAGGCAAGAGACAACACGAGTTCTACAATTTCTTTCCCATGCCTTTCCGCTCGGCCACCATCCTGTTTACCAACAACGGTGGGGGCCAATCCCAAATCCAGGCTACTATCCTCTACCGCCCGGCGAACGACATCGCGGGCACCAGGTTCCATGCCCTGTTCAGGGAAGAGCGCATGCAGGCCGACAACCCGGCCAACTACCGGCTTTTGGACGTCGCTGGCCGTGGTCGCTACGTTGGCTGTATCCTGACCGGGCACGACGTGGACCGGAGCGGCACACCCTACTATGGTGAAGAACTCCCTGATGTCTGGCGCTTCCCCTACCTGGAGAGCGACTATGACGTGTGGGTTGATGGGCAGCTCGCCCTGCCCGGCACGGGGATCGAGGACGATTTCGACGGCGGCTACTACTACATCTGGTATAACCCCCATGATCCGACCAGCTCGCAATTCCCCCTCTCCGGTTGTACCTGGAAGGACGAACGGGTGAGGGGCGAGGTCGCCTCCCAATACCGCTTCTACGTGACCGATGCCGTGGACTTTAAGCAGTCTTTGCGCATTGAGGTCGAACACGGGATTATCGGCAACAACCTCTCCGTGACCTATTCCAGCACTGCCTTCTGGTATCAGTAAAGCGTCCCTTTGATGAGGCCCCTTGTTGTCAGGTGAATTATTCGTGGTGGTAGACCGCTACCGCGACGGGTGAACATGAGTGACTGTAGGGCAAATTTGAAATTTGCCCTACATTGTCAGGAGGAGTATGACAACCCCCCGTTACACCATGTCCGAACTGATGGTTGTGGTCGCTTCCCGCGAGATCCACGATGACGATGTGGTCTTTGTAGGGATGCGTTTGCCGCTGCTCGCCTTTCAACTGGCCAAAGAGACCCATGCGCCCAACGCTGTGGGCCTCTTCGAGTCAGGAGTGCTGCGCGACACTCCTGCCCTGGCTCCCCTCTTCACCATGTGCGATCTGCCCAATCTTCATCAGGCCATTGCCTGCACCGAGATGCAAGACGTGATGGCCCTTTTACAAGCCGGCCATGTGTCCCTGGGCTTTATCGGTGGGGCGCAGATTGACCGCTACGGCAACCTGAACACCTCTTACATTGGTGACGTGGCTCACCCGGCCACCCGGTTGCCTGGCAGCGGCGGGGCCAGTGACATTGCTGCCCACGCTGGCCGGCTGGTGATCGTCATGACCCATCAGCGGCGGCGCTTCGTGGAGAAAGTGGATTACATCACCTCGCCTGGCTTCGGCGAGGGGGGCAACTGGCGGGAAAGGGTGGGCTTGCGGGGCGGCGGCCCCAGCGCCGTCATCACCACCCTGGGCGTCTTGCGCTTTCGGCCAGATAGCAAGGAGATGTACCTGGCCTCCTGTCACCCAGGCATCACTGTGGAGGAGGTCAAAGCCAGTACAGGCTGGGACCTGCTGGTGGCCGACGAGGTGCCCGAAACATTGCCGCCGACCACTGAGGAATTGAGCATTCTGCGCCGCCATGACCCGGAGGGGTTCTGGACGAAATGAATCCAACGGAGTGCAAATCCGGAGTTGAGGCTTCAGCCGGTGTCATGGCCACTGCTGGAACCGGTGCCAACGCCTCTTCCTTGGCAGCATTGGGCTTTAGCTGGAGCTGAGATGCCAAGAGTTCAACTCCTGGTACAGAGGGGGAAATACGATGGACTTCCGAGACGTCAAAAGCGTGGCTGTGTTGACAGGGGCAGGCGTTTCCGCCGAGAGCGGTGTACCCACCTTCCGCGGCGAGGATGGACTGTGGCGCCGCTATCGGGCCGAGGACCTGGCTAGCCCCCAGGCTTTCCGCAGCAACCCCACCCTGGTCTGGGAATGGTACGACTGGCGAAGGAGGCTGATCGCCAACTGCCAGCCTAACCCAGCCCACCTGACCCTGGCCGAGATGGAGAAAGCCTTGCCTGTCTTTACCCTCATCACCCAGAATGTGGACGGGTTACATCGGCTGGCCGGTAGCCAGAAGGTGATCGAGCTTCACGGCAACCTGTGGAATGTGCGTTGTGTGGCCGAAGGGACGGTGCGCGAATGCCGGGACGTCCCTCTGTTGGAGGTTCCACTCCGATGTCCCTGTGGGGCTCTTCTGCGCCCCGACGTTGTCTGGTTTGGCGAGCCGCTGCCTGCCGGCGCCTTGGTCGCCGCCCAGGAAGCCGTCCTAAGCTGCGATTTGATGCTGGTCATTGGCACCTCGGGTGTGGTGCACCCGGCGGCCTCGTTGCCCCTTTGGGCCAAGCAAGGGGGAGCCTATTTGATCGAGATCAACGTGCAGCCCACTCCCATCTCCGCCTATGCCGATGAGGTTATCCTGGGACCGGCTGCCGTCGAGTTGCCCAAGCTGTGGGCTACGTGGTGCAAAGCCCTTGAATGACCCCCAGGCGTTTACTGCACCCTGACCACCATCGTTGCGCCACTCCAGAGCTTCTCCAGGCTATAGTATTCTCGCAGGCTGGGGGAGAAAATGTGGACGATCACACTCCCGTAGTCAATCAGCACCCACCCCGAAGAAGGAACTCCCTCGACGTTCAAGGGCGCAATCCCCGTTTCCTTTTTCACCTTCTCTAGGATCTCGTCCAGGATAGCTTTAACCTGGCGTTCGCTGGCCCCATTGCAAATCACAAAATAATCGGCCAACGGAGAGACCCGGCGGATATCCAGCAGGACGATGTCAGAGCCCTTCTTGTCGGCCATGAGCTCAACGATGCCTCTGGCCAGCTCCGATGAGTCTGGTGTCTCCGTTCCTGTGTCCAGAACGCTTACCTCCTGGTTCGAAGTAACGCGGCACAGAATCCGTGCCTACGCCCCAAAGATGCTCATTTGATTTTTCCCCTTACGCTTTGCGGCATAGTACGCTTGATCGGCAGCGTCTATCAGGGTGATGGCATCCGTACCATGGGTAGGAAAAGTGGCTATCCCGATGCTGACGGTCAATCCCGGCAGATGATGCTTGCTCAGCTCGGCCTCAGTGTGGCTTGCTACCCATTGCCTGATCTCCAGCCCGGCCTGGGCTGCCATTTCGCTATCGGCCTTGGGCAATATGACCACGAATTCATCGCCCCCATAGCGTGCTGCCAGCCCATCCCACCGGCGTACGCTGGACTCGAGGGCACGGGCCACACTCTTGAGGCCCAGGTCACCCTGCCGATGCCCGTAAGTATCGTTGAAGCTCTTGAAATTGTCAACATCTATCATCAGCAGAGAGACGGTCTGGTTCAGTTCCCTGGCCGTGCTTAACTTCTGGCGCAGGCTTTCCTGAAAGTAGCGGTGGTTGAAGATCCCGGTGAGACTATCGAGGTTGGCCATCCTCTGCACCTGAGCATGGAGTCGGCTATTCTCAATGGCCAGGACAGCCGAGTTGGCCAAACCACCCAGCATGTCCAGGTCGCTTTCTTCAATGGGTTCATTGTGGTCGTAATCCACGACGAGTATCCCAATAGGCTCCTCGGCCCCATGCAGGGGAACGATAATCCACTGATGCCGTTCCTGTCTCTCTCGAGGCGCCCCCTCTTCCTGCCCTTGAGGAATCGTCACAATGAAGGGCCTAGTTCTCTGCAAGGCGGTGGCGAACATCTCTTGGGTCAGTTGGAATGGAGGCAGCGAGACCTCCAGGGAGCTGGAGCGGGCACGAGAACTTCGAACGCTGAAAAAACTCTCTTCCACCTCCTGGCTTTTCGGCTTGGCCAGGAAAAGAGCGGCGCGGTTAAAACCCAACACCCGGGTGGATACATCAACGATATTGCACAACACGTCGCTCGAGTTGAGACTGTGGACAGCGTTGCTGACTTCCTGGAGAATAGACAATTCGTTGACTTTTCGTTTCAGGTGCTTCTCTCTCAGTTCCCTGGCCAACTGCCACCGCCTGATCTGATGTGCGAAATAGCCCAGCAACGTGGCGGCCAGCAGGATCAAAGCGCAGGGAGCGAGGAACTGCGAGGTGAAGTTGAAAGACCTGCCACTTATCCATAGAACGACGCCGTAAAGAAGGCAATCCACTACTCCCATCACGACGGTCTCAAGAAATCCGAATCGCATAGCCATGGTGAGAATAGAGAAGGTATAGATGGGGGCATATTCATTCACCCGCTCCCCGTAAGCGGCAACATAGGCGGATAAAAGGAAGGCATCGGCCACGGAAGTGGCATAGCTGAGGTGGACCCTGTAGTTCCAATGGAAGAGAAGATAGCCTACCAGAGTGTTGTACAGAGCACCGGCCAGGATCACGGCCCAGGCCAGGGCAAAATGGACCTGTCCGCCGCCCGCTATGGAAATAAGGAAAATCCCCCCCATGATGGCGATCCAGCGCAGCAGGAAAATATCTTTTTCTATTTCTCCGATGTCTTCATAAGAAATGGGTTTCATCACGCTTTGCCAAGAATCTGGATGTTCAGGTCTCGGGCGGCTCGGAGGCCGTGCTGACACCCTTCGGTCCGCCGGGGGTCACCCGAGGATGGCCATCAGTATGATTCTTATTTTAACACAATTTTCAATATATTTCAACTGCCGAATTCTTATGTATAATCTACATCTGTCCAGAGCTTGCCCCGGGGTCCTTGCCGGTTTGGCTATAAAGGCCGGCGGGCCACGATGACCAGACTTGTGACTTTTCTGTGACTTTAGCGTGTTATAATGTTGTTAGATTTAACTCGTGTGCAGGGTGTTAGACCTTGG
>JBBIJG010000212.1:5261-5468 GCA_037446095.1 Caldilineae bacterium | reverse complement strand
CAAACAGAGCAAAGGAAAGGCGATGAGCCCTGCTAGAGTGAGAGGAGTTATCCGGACAAGAACGACAATCAGATAGAACCAAAACGGAGGAGGGGCAGTGGAGTGACCCAGAAAGAACGGAATCCATTTCTCACTCGTTGCTTCCTGGCCTACCTTATCTAACATGCGAAGCAAGGTCGAAACCGGGGCTATCCACATGGCCGGCCA
>JBBIJG010000212.1:0-5237 GCA_037446095.1 Caldilineae bacterium | reverse complement strand
TCCGGCGATCCCTCCCCACAGAAGCAAAGCTACAAACAAGGGGAGTCCTTCTCTGCGCCAGTTGGCTTGGGGTTGGCACCTGGATCTCCAAAAGGCCACCAGGCTGAGCAGAGCTGTGCCCGGCGCTAGCAATATGGCGGGAGATTTGGTCAGCAGGGCCAAACCGAATGTGAAGCCGGAGAGGATCAGATACCCCACTCGACGCCCCTCCCACAGATAGACCATAAAGCTGAGGAGGGAGACGCAAACCAGGCTGGACATGAGCGCGTCCGGCAAAGCCAATCTGCAGAAAGCCAGATAGAAAGGATCGAGGCTCAACAGGATGGCAGCCAGAAGGGCAACACGCCGATTGAACAACTTGCCAAGTAGCAAATAAATGACCACAACGCATACAGAGTTCATCAACGCAACGGGCAATCGGCCCCATGGCAGGAAAGCGGGATCAACCGGCTCGGCTATCCGTTCCAGGAAACTGGCAAAACTGATAGGCCCGATCAGACCCATTCGGCTCTGGATCAGGTATTGAAGTGTGAATCCAATCGCGATCATCCACATCAGCGTCACAGCCGGGTGATAACGGCGATAGGTCGCAACCCAATCACCGCTCAATATAGCCCTTAGAAAATGTCCTGTATGCAACCCCAACCAGCCGGACTCATCCACCGTCAAGAATGTTCCCAACCCCAGGATACGCGGCACTAGAGTTATAACAAATAGAACAAGACCTTCAAACCACCTTGGGCGGAAAAAGAATTCAAAACTACAACTTGTTTTCATCACCTTCAATGCCCCTCGTAACACTCCGGACTTAAGGAACTATCTCAAGCTTCAAACCGATAGCCGTCTGAGTATGGGGTGTCTTTTCTCCTTCCACAGTTAATCTCGCCCCCGTCTCGACCAGATACATGCCCACCACAATCTGATACTCGTCAGGAGGGGCATCGGGTGAGATCAAAATGTCATACTGATCACGCACGACCTCGCTCGCCTTCCATTCTGTGGTAGGGTAAAGCCCATCTACCGGTGGGTTGTCCTTCTGTCCCCAAAGGGTGCCTTGCTCGTCAACCAGGTGGGTGAAAACGGTATAGCTTTGCTCCATCTCCGCCAGGCATTGCCAGAAGAGGGTCAGATGAATGGTGTCGCCGGGCCGGAAGCCGCTCTCAATGTTGTACCCCAGAAGGCGAACGCGCCCGCCCAGCACGGCCCCGATAGGATGGTCCATATCCAGGTCCTCAACGGCCGGCGGTTCGCGCCTGGACACCTGCACTGGCCCTAATAGTATATCACACTCCTCTTCTGGGTTCAACCATCTCTCAGCCGATGGGCTGTACACATGGACTTCAACGTAATAGGAGCCAGGTGGGGTGGCAGGCAGAAGTTCGATCTCCCTCTTGTCTTTAATGATCTGGCCCGGCTTCACCCATTCCAGAGGAAGGAATGGGCCAGGCAACGGTTCGCTTTGTTGCCCCCAGACCTTGTAGCTGGCGTTGATGATTTTCAGCAGGACATCGTAACGGGTGGCAGGGGGCTGCAACGCTTGCCAGTACAGAGTCAAGCCAATCCGGTCTGGCTCAACCCGGTCGGTCTCCAGGGTGTAACCCCTCAGGTGGACCCTCTGCTCAAAGGAGCATCCCACATCAACTGGCCACCTCTCGTCTGGTCCCAAGCCATTCACCCGGAAGATGCAATATTCACACGGGACCTCCTCGCTGGCAAAGATCAGGTCCCAGCGGTCAGGCAGAGCCAGAATGTCCACCTTTTCCTCTCCCAGGCCTTGAAAGTATCCCTGGAAAAGAGATTGCCTTCGGGACACCGTCTCACCATCCAGCAGGGCATACTTGACTGCATGGCCTTTCATGTAGGCGCTCAACTCTTCCCAGGTCACTCGGTTGGGGATGGGAAGGAAGGTGAAGCGATCGTTGTACTTCCAGGTGGGGAGCGAGTGGCTGGGGCCGTATAGGACCGTTCCCCCATTTGGGGCCTCTTCCGAGAGCCAGGCCAGAATCCCATCCCGGTAGGCGTTTCTCAAGCGATCCAGCTCAAATGGGTTGGGGGATGGGCTCTTCTCTGTGGCCTCCCCGCTGAGGGAGAGCACCCACAATGCCAGGCCAATGTAGAAAGCTATGTAAGCAGTTTGTACCAGCTTTCCATCAACCCCAGCCAGCCTGGACCTGACCCAGTGCCCCAGGCTGCATAGCCCCTCAGCTATAAACACGTAAAAGATCGGAGCCAGGGGGAGCATAAGCCTGGGTTCTGGTGTGACCGGAGCGTACCAGGCAGTCAAGACGATAAACAGGACAAAGAGCACCAGGCTGAGCACAATCCGCTCCCAGTTCTCTTGCCAGTATAGGGACAGCCTTTCTCTGAACAGGTATCCCAGTCCCGCCGCTCCCACCAGGAGCGCCGCTAGGTTAGGGCTGGAATTCAAAAAGTCGCGCATGTACCACGAGTGGGCCGGGATGACAGCCAGGATGAACGCAAACCTGGCAGCCCCGAGTCCTTCCCACTCTCGGGTCACGATGTCCCACAGCGAATGACCTTGCCAATAGCTGCTCAGGGTGGGGAGTTCCTCCGGAGACGCGACGTAGCTATCCTCCCAATCGTCGAGCCACATGGCGTGGGTGGTGTTGAAGTTGTACAGAGGATTGCCATACTCCCTATAGTTGTAAGCCATGAGGACAGAGGTCACTACCAGGTAACAGCCGATAAAGGCCCACACTCCTTTCCGGGTCAACGCCCGGCGGCCATAGAGAAGCAGCGATGAGAGCAGAAAGGCGATGGCGAAAAGCTGCCCCGACCCTTTTGTCAACTGAGCCAGCCCGGCAAAGGCTCCCGCCAAAATCCAGTATCGGTAGATTACACCGCTCGCGGCGGATTTGTAATCCGCCGACCGGCCGCTGGATTGCAAATCCAACGGGAGCGATCTCTCTGCTGCGCATCGCTCTCTGGAAAAGCCTTTGACGGTGAAATACCAGGCGGCGAAGAACAAGATGATAAACAGGACCTCGCACATCACCATCCAGGAGTGGCGTCGGAATTCATAGCCGACGCTTAACAGCAAAGCTGTTAACAGAGCCACATCCTGGCCGAACATTCTATGGCACATCCAGTAGATGGCTGCCAGGCCGAGCAGAGCGATGGCCAAGGTGAGCATCTTGGCTTTGGTGAAATAGGTCCACTCCCGCTCGGCGAACGAGGCCAACAAGGCCGGGTAGAGGGGATGCCGATTGCCATCGGTGAGAGCAGTGCCCTCCCGGATCGCCAGGCCCAACGCCAGATACTCGCCCTGGTCGGACTTGGTGGAGCGCCAGTTGTCTTTGAGCTTGGCCCAGCCGACCGCGGCAAAGCTTCCAAGGACAACCATAAGCATCAAGGCCAGTATGACTTTTCTCGCTATTCTCAGCCTAAATTCCGCACCCTTGAAATTTCTATTCAAGTCCGCTGGAGTCGAGGCTTGAGCCGGTTCCCTCTGAGCGAAAAACCCGTCTAAAGGCTCGACTCCAACCTTCAGAAACGCCTTTGGAACGGATAGGACAGTAGTGAGTGCGGAAAACAGGCTTAGCGAGTGATGTGCGCCTTCCTCCATGTGGACTTTTGGGAAACCACGGCTACTCATCGTTCTGTAACCTGTATCTCTTGCAGAATCACCCGGTTGTCCAAGACTTGTCCATCGGGCGCTATGACCTCCAGCCGCCGGCCAGACTCCAATTGATACATCCCAACCTCGATCAGGTATCTTCCCGGAGCGACCTCCGGGCCGACTATGATTTCATGCGGATCCACGACGATTTCACCGCTGCGCCACTGGGTGGTCAGGCGGGCACCTTCGTCTGGTAGTCCATCGCTCTGCGCCTTGATGGTTCCTTTCTCGTCTATGATATGGGTAAACACCGTATAGCTGGTTTCCATCGGCGCGGTGGCCTGCCAGTACAAAGTCAAAACCAGCGATTCTCCCGGTCTGACCGTTTCCTTGTCAAGGGCGTAGCCCAGCAGCTTAACCCGGTGGCCCAGATTGGCCTCCACAGGGTGCTGGATGGGCGGCCGGGCCAAGCGGTTGCGAAACAGGTAGACGTTATTTCCCGAGTACATCAACTCGTGGTCAGGGCTGGCTTTCAGGTCAGCCAAGAGCGAGGACATCTCCTTGTTCTTGGCTCCATCCCAGCGCGGGTTGAGGTCCACTAGAACGTAGTCGCTGCTTTCCCAAAACTGGGGAGCGATGTGTAGGATTTGGCGCCGGGTGAAGTGGGAGCCAGCGAACGAAGCAGCTGACAACGAGGCTTCATCGGGGATGAGTGCTGCTGCCTGGCGGATGCTCTCCGCCCGGGCTTTGTCGTAGGCAAAACGCGCTGGCGGAACGGCCTGCCCAAAAGGCAAAGGGCCCAGCCAGTAGTTGGAGAGCAAAGCCGAGCACATCAGGGCAATGGGCACCATCCGCCACAACCTTTCCTTCGAGCGCTGGTCACCTGGGGCCTTGAGCTGGCTCCTGTTTGCTCCGGCTGGATTTGCAATCCAGCCGCCAGACCGCCGGATTACAAATCTAGCGAGAGCGGAAGTTACTCCTTCACAGGCCCTAACGGCCTTTGGCAGTCCAAAGGTAGCGCTGACAAAAACAACAGGTAGGAGTGAACTGATGTGCCAGGCCCGGGGGTCAGACGGAATGTGATAGCCGATGGCCACAGCGGACAGGTTGACCAGCGCGTTCGGAATCACAGCCAGAAAGATAGGCCATCCAGCCAGTGGAATCAAAAGCAGAGGAGCGAACAGGTAGAGAATGTAACGGCCGAGAGCCTCGATAACCTCCGAACCAAACTGAGCTGGCTGTCGGATCACCTCCCGCAGTCCGTTGGCAGCGGTAAAATACCAGGGAGTTCCCCCATCTCGAAAAAGGGGGATAATAAGTTGAGTGCTCACCAGCAACCAGAGTACGGCCAGGCCCGCTACGATGGCCCACGTCGCACGCTGCTGGCGGTCTTTTTCGGCCACGAACATGCATGCGGCGAAGGCGGTCACAGCCAGAGCATAGGTCTCCACCACGGTCAGAGAGAGGATGAAGAGGCCGATGGCCCAATGACGGCGGCTTTTCAGTATCATCAGGAGCGCCGTCAAGAAAAGCGGCGGGAAAAAGTTGTCGGGGTGGAAGCCGAAGTAGAAATAGCCGAGGGTAGACCACTGTAAAGACGGATGCAAGAGGTATGCGATGCTAAAAGCCAGCGCCGCCCCTTCATGCCGGAGCACAT
>JBBIJG010000211.1:3887-5475 GCA_037446095.1 Caldilineae bacterium | reverse complement strand
GCCCAACCGGGACGGTGTCGGGGAGCTCCTCCTGGGGCAGTGGCTCTTTCCCCTTTCCTGGATTCTGATCACCGGCCTTGTCTACCTGGTGTTCGCTGTCCGTCGGACCGGTCCGGCAGCAAACTTCACAGCAGCTATCTGGGTGGGAGCATCAATAGCCTCCATCTGGTATCTACCGCGCATTGACTTTCTGCAAGCCGTTCTCAGTGTCGGCTATGGAGCTCGCGGCCATGACCTGGACTTTTCCCGCTTTTCCACCTACACCTATTACCCAAGAATGTTGTTGAGGGAAGAGTTGTTGTGGCCTTTCAGCGTCGTTTTCATCTTGCTCGTTGTGTTCGTACTGGTCTCTTGGGCTTTGGGGCGTTTGAGGGTGAATGAGAATGGATGGATACTGGCCTCCTGGCTGATCATACCCATGGTTGTCGCTACCCTATCCGGCTACCGGGAAGCTCGGGCCATTATGTCTGTGTTGCCGTCGGTGGCTCTCATCCTGGCCTGGGGCCTTTTGGCGATACCGAAAAGAGCGGCCAGGGGAGCACTCCTGGTTCTGGTGCTCCTGTTCGGAGTGGTTCAATTCTTCGTCCTCTCCTACGACGCTTTCGCCTGGGTGCCCTCACAGACGGCGGCCGATTTGCCACTGGTGGGCCGAATCAATTTGTTTGCCGAGGGAAACCATATCCAATGGCCCAATTCAGGCTTCAACGACAGACGATATTGGGTGATGCCGGACATCTTGGAGCGCATATCCAAAGAGCAAGAAGGCAAGACAACGAAATTTGGGCTTCTCATCAACAACCGCCAGATAAATGATTGCAACGTGGGGTATCTTCTTTCGACCAGGTATCCCGACATCCTGCTGGAGAACCTGGATCGGAGTCCGGAGCTGTTGCCTGTGTATCCCCGGCTCTTTGGGTGCGACTACCTGGCCTTCATGCAGAGCGATCAACGCAGAGTGGCCAGCGACCAGAGCCAGGAGGTCATCAGAAAGATAACAGAGACGCCACCCCAGTCCTTCACCGAGACGTTTCAATTGGTCAAGACCTATCCCTTGCCCCAGGGAGAGATGATCTATCTCTATCGGAACGCCACGGGCCAGGTGCCCAGGACTTTCCCTGACGAGTTACTCTTCCCCATCGAGCACATTGAGCAGGTGAATCTGGGCGATAAGATCCTCTTACTGGGTTATGATCTCGACTCAAGTTGGGTAGCGTCGGAGGGCAAAGTGCTCCTGACCCTGTATTGGCTGGCTCTGGAGCCGATGGAAGCGGATTATACGGTCTATCTGAAGCTGATCAACGCTCTCTATCACGTTTGGGGGGAGCAGGAGAGCCGCCCTTATTGGGATGGCCTGCCAACCAACGCCTGGCACAAAGGCCAGCTTGTTGGGGACATGAGGGAGATTGAGCTCCTGCCAGGCACGCCGCCCGGCTGTTATCAGATCACCGTCAACCTGCTCGATCCCTATCGAGGGGAGGAACTGAAGCCTGAGCGAGACCTGGTATTGGGGCCTGTTGAAGTGCCCAGGCGGGAGCCGCCGCCCATCAGCACCCTGGACATCGCCCATCCCCTGGAAGCGGACCTGGGA
>JBBIJG010000211.1:0-3877 GCA_037446095.1 Caldilineae bacterium | reverse complement strand
CAAGGTGCGGCTGCTGGGCTACAGCATCCGAAGCGGCTTCCGGCCCGGCGACAACATCCATCTGACCCTGTTCTGGCAATGCCTGGAGAAGATGGATCAAGACTACACTGTCTTCACCCACCTGGTTGACGACGAAGGGAACATCTGGGGCCAGAAGGACAACCCGCCGGTGGATGGGTTCTATCCAACTATAGGCTGGGAGGCAGGCGAGATTGTGCGCGACCAGTATGACATTCCCATCTCGCCTGATGCCCCACCCGGCGAGTATCAGCTTGAGGTGGGGATGTACCTGGTTGAGACAGGAGAACGCTTGCCTGTATTCGATGGTAAGGGACAGATCCTGGGAGACAAAATTTCTTTGGGAACCGTGATACCCGTCAAGTGAAGACAGCTTCGGCGGGTCTACATAGGAGGTTTATGGACCATTTTTATCAAACCAGGACAACCTGGCTGAAGAAAACGGGTGTCAGCCTGGCTTTGTTCTGCCTAGCCCTGGTGCCCAGAGCGTGGAACCTGAGTGCTTTCATGACGCCCGATGCGCGTCGCTGGCTGGATCGTTCGGCCGACCTTCTGCTGGCATTGATGACAAGGGATTGGGCACTGGCCTATTCGCCTGGCAACCCAGCTTTGGTGCTGACCAAGTGGTTCGGAGCGATAGGCATTGTGGTCCGCTATGGCCTGCACCGTCTGGGCTGGCGGGCCTGGCATGACCCGATGCTGGCAGCCAGCACCAGCCTGGAAGCGTTTCTACAGGCTATCAAGGCCCAGCCTGACAATCCGCTGGATGTGCTGCCCTTTGCTCGTCTTCCCATCGCTGTGACCTCAGCCCTGGGCATAGTGGTGTTTTATTACTTGGTGCGGAGATTATGGGGCTCACGGGTGGCTCTGCTCGCCGGAATCTTGTTGGCTCTGGACCCCTTTTACATCGCCCACTCCCGCATTCTGCATACCGATGCACTGATAACAGATTTTATGAGCCTGACTCTCCTGACCCTAATAGTAGGACTGGAAAAGGGGTTGCCTCTACGCTGGGCTGCCATCTCCGGGGGCCTGGGTGGCCTGGCCCTGCTCTCCAAACCGACGGCTTTTTTTCTGTTGCCTTTTCTCTGTCTGGGCAGCGTAACCGAAATCGTCCGGGGTTGGCGGAACGATGGTACGTTCAAATGGGACAGGGTCCGCCCCTGGCTGAGCTTTCTGGCTCTTTGGGGAGCCGTGGCAGGCCTGACCTATTTCGTCCTTTGGCCAGCTCTGTGGCCCGATCCGGTAGGAACCATTGTACAAGCTTTGGTTCGTTCAGGCGAGAAGGCTGCTTCAGGACATGACCAGTTCTTCTTGGGGCGTGCCACCAGTGATCCAGGTCCCCTCTTCTACCCGGTTGTTATCCTCTATAGAACCACCCCACCACTGCTGTTGGGATTGGCCTTGGCCCTGTGGAGCCGGCTGTGGAAAGAGGGAGAGCAACGCCGGGTCTGGGCCTGGCTGGGGGCATTTGTGGTCTTGTTCGTGCTCTTCCTCTCACTGAGCCCCAAGAAGGTCAGCCGCTATCTATTGCCGACCTTTCCAGCGCTGGCCGTCTTTGCTGGCGCGGGGCTGGAGTGGTTTTGGCGTAAGTTATCTCGTTGCTGGGCTGGAAGCTGGCTGCTGTTGCTGGGGTTGGTAGCCATTGTACAAGGGGGCCACAGCCTACCTCACCACCCTTACTATCTAACCTACTACAACCCGCTGTTTGGTGGTGGTTGGCTGGCCCCCAAGGTGCTGCTAGTGGGTTGGGGGGAGGGGCTGGATCAGGCCGGAAAATATCTGAATACTATGCGAGGCGTATCCCAACTGGAGGCAGCCAGTTTCTACCGCCGAGAGTTCGCCCCCTATTTCGCCGGGGAGGAGGTCGAGTTAAGCGACGATTCTCCTGAAGACTATGATTTGTTGCCCTGGCACCGGGCTGACTATACCATTCTTTACATCAGTCAGGTTCAGCGTCAGATCCCCAATGAGGCCACTATACGCTATTTCAGGTCTTTGCAGCCGGAATTTGTCGTGCGGCTCAAAGGAATTGATTATGTCTGGATCTACCGGACGCCGGAGTATCTCCCCGACGACATGATCCCTGCTCAAGTGACCCAGCGGGCTCAATTCGGCGAGGATCTGCGTTTCCGGGGCTATGATGTGGACGCCAGCCAAGTGGCTGCCGATGGCCGGGTGCGGGTGAACCTTTATTGGAAAAGCCTGCGAGAGATGGAGGCCGATTACCGGATTTTCCTCGACTTGGTCAACGGCGTTTACCACGTCTGGGGGAAGCAGGATGGGCGCCCTTTCCAGGATGGTTATCCTACCCATCAGTGGCCAGGGGGCGTGGTGGTCAGAGACAGGCGCGAGATCGAAGTATGGCCTGGCACACCCCCTGGCTCTTATAACATCTTGGTCAGCGTGTACGATTCCGCCTCTGGCCGGTGGATCCCACCCGAGGAAGGAGGCGAGTTAGTGATCGGGCCAGTGGAGATCCCCAGGCGAGAACCGCCATCGGTGGAGAGCCTGGAGGTGGAACACCCGCTGGAAGCGAATTTGGGCGGGCAGGTCCACCTGCTAGGATATAACATCCAGAGTGGATTTCATCCCGGTAATACGATCCATCTGACGCTGTTCTGGCGGGCTCTAGAAAAGATGGACCAAAGCTACACCGTCTTCACCCACCTGGTTGACGACGAAGGGAACATCTGGGGCCAGAAGGACAATCCACCGGTGGATGGGTTCTACCCAACTACAGGCTGGGAGACGGGGGAGATAGTGCGCGACCAGTATGATATTCCCATCTCACCTGATGCGCCGCCCGGTGAGTATCAGCTTGAGGTGGGGATGTACCTGGTTGAGACAGGAGAACGGCTCCCTGTCCTGGATGGGGCCGGACAGGTACAAGACAACCGGGTGGTGTTGGGGCAGGTACGAGTGGTGGAGCAATAGGAGAGATCCAAAGTAGATGTTCCGAAGGAAGATACGGGTGGGGATGAGCGGTAGAAAGCTGCACGCTTTTGCGCAGCGAGTTGCTGTGGGCATAGGCTTGTTCGTCCTGGCACTGGTGCCCCGAGCGCTGGCTCTGAATGCATTTCTGACCCCTGATGAACGCCGCTGGCTGGAGCGGTCGGTCAAGTTTTTGGGGGCTTTGCTTTACCAGGATTGGGCAGGGACCCTGCGCAAAGGTCACCCAGGCGTGACGACGATGTGGACCGCCGTGGCCGGGCTCATAAGCAAGTATCTGTTGGGGGCGTGGTCGGAGGGGATATCAGTCAGCCGGGCATCCTTGCTGGAGTTCTTGCAAGGGGTGCCCCTCGATATGGTGAGCCTCGACTACCTGGTAGCGATACGTTTTCCCACAGCGTTGTTGACCTCAGCTTTCGTAGTGGCCTTCTACTTCCTTGTCGGCAAGCTGTGGGGCCGGAAGGTGGCTCTCCTCAGCGCTGTTCTCGTCGCTCTGGATCCCTTCTATTTGGCTCACTCTCGCCTGCTTCACCACGATGCTTTGGTGGCGACCTTCATGACCTTGTCGCTTCTCAGCTTCATGGTTTATCTACAGCAATCCCGGTCATCCGCCTATCTGGTTGTTTCGGGCCTGAGCGCTGGCCTGGCTTTTCTGAGCAAGGCCACTTCTCTGTTCCTGATTCCTTTCATGGGACTATTAACGTGGATGGCTTATGTAGAGCAGCCGGGCAGCCCAGCGCTCCTAAAGAGCCTATCCTCGACAGAGGGAAGGCGCTGGCTGGGCAGACTTTTGGTGTGGGGGCTGATCGCCGGCCTCACCTTTGTCGCCCTCTGGCCAACCATGTGGGTCGAACCGGCCAGGGCCCTGGGCGAAGTGTGGGAGAAATCCACCAGCGCCGCGGCCACC
>JBBIJG010000210.1:3066-5478 GCA_037446095.1 Caldilineae bacterium | reverse complement strand
GGCAGAAGCTTACCCCAATTTCGCTTTTTGCACAAGAAATGAGCGAACGATCAGTATCCAAGGAGAGGTTGACAGACTGGCTGGCCATGCGGGAGCAGGTGGCCATCGCGGAGGAAACAGCGTTGTTTGTAGCGATGGACCGGGGGCGACGGTTCATCGGGCGACGGATGACTCGGCGAGCGGTGGAGGCCTTCACCGACCGCTATCTGGAACGGGAGGGGCTGAAGCGGGAGGGCATTTCCTGCCACAGCCTGCGCCACAGTGCGGCGGTATGGGCGCGGGCGTTTGGGGCTACGGTGGATGGGCTGGCGGATATGCTGGGGCACGCCAGCGTGGACACCACGCGTATCTACGCCCGGATTGTGCGGAAGATGGAGGAGAACCCGGCCCGTTTTCTGGAAGCAGCATTGGAGGAAGGGGAGATGAAGGACTCCTGACGTTTCGCAAAAAGTGTCTTATGTGCAACGTTCGGCCTGCCGGCGTTTCATGGAAATGTGCAGGCTGGTGCTTGATCGTCGGGTGCGCACCCGGTTCGCATCAGCCCCTGAAATGGACATTACCAACCCCATATCCCCGTCCCCCGGCGGTGCGAGCCCGACCGGAAACAAGGCAAATTGAGGGGTCGGCGGGGAAGCTTGCTGCTTGACTTTTATACCAATAGAGTTATAATAGAATAGAGACACATCAATGACTGCACAACAACCGGAATGGACAATCGAGTTTTACACCGATGAACGGGGCAGGAGCCCTGTAATCGAGTTTATCAACGGGTTGCCAGCCCGGGAACGAGCCAGGGTGCGCAATGTGCTGCGTCTACTACGTGAGTTCGGGGTGTTATTGCGATTGCCCCACGCCCGGCCCGTCTCAGGATACAGCGGTCTGTGGGAATTGCGGGCCGGGGCGATCCGGCTGTTCTATTTTGCCTACATGGGGAGGCGATTCATCATTCTACACGCTTTCCACAAGAAAACACAAAAGGCTCCGAAACAGGAGATTGCTACTGCCGAGCGGCGACGGGCTGAATTTCTGGAAGGAGAGCCATGAAGAGTCGAACAATGATACGTTTTGAGGACTGGGAAACCGAACAAATGAGAGACCCGGAATTTCGAGCGGCGGCTGAGGAATTGGAGCCGGCCTATCAGCTTGCGCGGCTGCGCATTATGCGCGGGCTGACCCAGGAGCAACTGGCCAAAAGAGTGGGCACAAGCCAGCCCAGTATCGCCCGGCTGGAGAGCGGACGGCTCGAACCCCGGCTTTCTTTTCTGCGACGCGTGGTAGAAGCCCTGGAGGGCCGGTTAGAGATACGGATCGTGCCTTTGGAATCCGGGCAGAAATAGAAACCATCGTTTGGCAAGATCCGATCCGAAAGGGAAACGGCAACCATGACTACGAGGCGATCCATTGGCGGAAGTAGCATTGGTTGAACCGTTGCAGCCAGGGGCGGAGCTACAACCGGGCCGGTTTTCGGGAACTGCCGGACTACTTCCGGGTGAAATGGCCACGCATCGTGGGGCGACTGAAAACGAGAAGGGCAGCATTGGCGGCCTGGCCGGAATGCAGAAGTGAGTATCCCTGAAGAGCCCGGTGCGGGAAAACCGCACGCCGGGATCTGTGCGAGGGGAAGGGGGTAACCCCCTTCCCTACCGCGACGCCGCCTGAACTTTGTTATGAACTATCATTGATTAGTAGCATTTATATTTGACCTAGCGGGTTTCCATGCAACAAGAACCGTTTACTCGATCATTGCAGACAATACAGCCGTCAGACGAAAATTGCCCTGTTGTCCTTGATCTTTTCTGTGGTGCAGGCGGTATGAGTCTGGGTTTCGAGATGGCTGGCTATCGGATTGGCCTGGGTCTTTGCCAGATCCCGGGCACCTATGATTTTACCAAAGCCCTCATGAAAATGCAAGGTCACAGAGCAAAGCTTTTACCTTCGCCACTGCCCGCTGAAGCAGGCTATTCCAGGGCGATTTAGCGTCGGGGTCTGAAAGCGCTCAATCCCAAAGGGTATTTGTGAGCCATCCCTACCAGGGCTCGAAAATAACCGTAGCGCGGACAGAATCCGCGCTACGCTCCTAGGCGCCTTCCGGTAGCGGTTTTCCCTGAGTGTGCGGCCATTGCCATGCGCCTCTCCGGTCGGCTCCGCCCGATGATACCTCTCGCTGGCTTGACTGAGAACGTTCGACCGGGTTCACGCCGAGGGCTCGAAATCTTCGCTCCGGCCAGGCCCCTCGCTTTGGCTCAGGGCAGGCATCGGCGGGCTGATGGACACCGGGTTAGACCAGCAAATACTTTTTTCTGACCTCTTCATTTTCCTTTAGCTCCTCTATGCTGCCCTGATAACGGATCTGGCCATTGTCAATGATATAGCCCCGGTCACCCAGTCTGAGGGCCGATCGGACATTCTGTT
>JBBIJG010000210.1:0-3053 GCA_037446095.1 Caldilineae bacterium | reverse complement strand
ACGGTCAGACCGGTCTCTTTTAACTTTTTGATCTGGGTCTCCAGTGCCAGGACCAGCATGGGAGCCAGCCCTTCAGTGGGCTCATCCAGGAGCAGGAGCTCTGGGTTGCCCATCAGGGCTCGGGCAATGGCCAGCATTTTCTGTTCGCCTCCGCTGAGGCAGCCCCCCTTGCGAGATTCGATCTCCTTCAGAGCGGGGAAGAGCTCGTAGACTCTTTCCTTGTCCCATCTCTGGGTGCCCTCGGCTCTCCTTGCAGCGATCTCCAGGTTCTCCCCCACCGTGAGGTCAGCGAAGATCCTCCGATCATCAGGGACGTAGCCGATGCCCTTACGGGCCAGCCAATAGGGTGGTTTGCCGGTTATCTCTTCCCCCTTGAACCGGATGCGACCCTGCTTCGGCGGTGTCAGACCCATGATACTCTTCAGGGTGGTGGTTTTGCCTGCTCCGTTGCGGCCCAAAAGACAGACGATCTCCCCCAGCTCGACCCTGAGAGAGACCCCAAAAAGAATATGGCTGAGGCCGTAGTAGGTATGGATTCCCTCTACCTCAAGCATCCACCTCACCTCCCTTCGACCAGCTCGATACCGCCCAGGTAGGCTTCTTGCACCTCCTTATTCTTTCTCACCTCTTCTGGTTTACCTTGGATCAGGGTTTGTCCGTGGTGCATCACCATGATGCTCTGGGCAATGTCGAACACCACATCCATGTCATGCTCGCAAAACAGGATGGTCAATCCCCGCGTCTCTGCTAATTTTTTGATCAGCTTGATCGTCGCTGCGGTTTCCTCAGGAGACATGCCTGCGGTAGGTTCATCCAGGATCAGCAGCTCCGGTTCGTTGCCCAGGGCGATAGCTATTTCCAGTATTTTCTGATCGCCGTGGGAGAGAGAGCCGGCGATGCTCGTGGCTCTGGCAGAAAGGCCCACACTTTCCAGGATGCGGGTGGTTTCCTCCACCGCCAGGTTCTGAGCGGGGGAAAAGAGGTTGGAGCTTTTCCGCTGCTGGGCCAGCACAGCTACCTGGACATTCTCAAAGACGGTGAGCCGGGGGAAGATGTTGACGATTTGAAACGAACGGCCAATGCCCCTTTTGCAAATCTCATAGGGAGGTAGGCCATGGATCTCCTCCCCTTTGAAGACGATCTTGCCCTTGTCTGGCCTCAACTGGCCGGTGATCAGGTTAAACAGGGTGGTCTTGCCGGCGCCGTTGGGCCCGATGACGGCCACCAGTTCACTCTTCTCGACCGTCAGGTTAGCTCCATACACCGCCGTAAAGTCGCCAAACGATTTGTACACAGCCTCCACTTGCAGCATCTACCTGGCTCCTTTCGCTGACTTGCCGATGCGCAGGAAATAGCCCATCACTCCCTCTGGCAGGAAAAAGATCAGCAGGATCAGAATAACGCCCAGAATCAAGGTCCAATACTCGGTGTATTTACCGACAAAAGTTCGTAAGGCCACAATGATGGCTGCCCCCAATGTAGGCCCGGCAAAAGTGAACCATCCCCCCAGGAGACACATGATGAGTATCTCGAGGGACAGCGTCCAAAACAACAGGTCGGGGACGACAAAGCGTTCCAGGACTACGAAAAGGACCCCGGCGATCCCGGCGAAGAAGGTGGCAATGACGATCGCGGTGAGTTGATGGCGCCTGACGTTGACGCCGATGGCCTCGCATCGCTGCGGGTTGTCCCGGATGGCCTGGAGGGTTCGCCCGAAGGGGGATTTCAGAATCAGGTACATGGCGATCAGGCAGAGGGTGAGGATGAGGAGGACAAAGTAGTAGACCCGGTTTGAGGAGGAGAGGAAGGATGGCCTGGGGATGCCGTGGATGCCGTCGTCGCCGCCGGTGAACTTGTACCAGCGGAAGACAATGGCCCAAAGCAGCGAGCCCAAAGAAATCTGAAGCATCCCAAAGTACAGTTGGCTCAGCCTGACACAAAACCAGCCGATCAGCAGCCCTGCCACTGCGGCCGTGATGGGGCCAGCAATGAAGCCTACCCATACAGGCAGGGAAGTCTTGGTCAGTATCAGGGCAAAGGCGTAGGCTCCTACCCCGTAGAAAGCGCCATGGTGAAACTGGAACAGCCCCCCATGGCCAATGGCCAGGTTGAGGCTCATAGCCAGCAAGGCGGTGACAAAGATCAAGGTCAGGATGTAGACATAGAATTCAGGAGCGAGCTGGGGCAAAATGAGCAGGACAAGAAGGATGCCAATGGTGGGCCCCAGCCCCTGGCGTGGAACCAGGTTCGCTATTCTTTTAACCATCTGACCTCCTCGTTACCACACGGATTTGAGTAGCCCTCTGGGCCGCAGGAGCAGTACAATCACCACAGCCGCGTAGGGGAAGACGATGGCGAATTGCGGCCAGAACAAGACACCGAGGGATTGGGTGACTCCAAAGAGCAAAGACCCGACCAGTGCGCCCCATATATTGCCCAACCCCCCAATCGTCACGATGAGGAAGGCTTCAATGATGATAGTGTGATCCATCCCCAGGGTGACGCTTACGGTTGGGGCAACCAGGGCTCCCCCCAGCCCGGCCAGGTAGCAACCGATCACAAAGGCCACGGCGAACACCCAGCTCACGTTAATGCCCAGGGCTCCAACCATCTCTCTATCCACAGCGGCGGCTCGGCAAATCTTACCCATCCTGGTTTTATTCGTGAAGAGCCACAGCCCGACAGCTACCAGGGGACCAACAACAAGGAGAAACAGATTGTAGCGAGGAAACGCCGAGCCAAATATCGAGAAGGAGCCTCTGAGGGGGGCAGGTGCCAGGACCGAGCGGTAGGTTGCACCCCAAACGAGCTTGACCAGATCGCCCAGGATGAGCGATAAAGCGAAGGTGAATAATAGCAGCATCAGGTGCTCTCTTTGGTAAAGGTGGCAAAACAGTGCTCTCTCCGCTATCAGGCTGACCAGGGCGACCACCAAGGGAGCCAGGGCCAGGGCCAGCCAGAAACCGGCAGAGCTGTGGCCTAACAAGTTGGAAATGCTGAAAGCTGAGAAGGCTCCGATCATGTACAGGGCCCCGTGAGCCACGTTGGGAACT
>JBBIJG010000209.1:0-5491 GCA_037446095.1 Caldilineae bacterium | reverse complement strand
GGGAACTGAAGCCGGGGCCTGAGGTGCCCACCGCAGAAGCCGAAGCCCCACCTCTGGTAGCGAAGACTGAACCAGAGGAAGAAATCCCTGAGTGGTTGAAAGAACTTGGCCCCACCCTCGAGTTTGAGGTAGAAGCCCCCGTCTTCAGAGAAGCGGAGGAGATCCCGCCTCCAGTCGGGGAAGTGACGGAAGCGCCGCCGGCGGTCCTGGGCGTTGAGGTGCCGACTGGTGAAGTGCTTGACTGGCTTGAGGGACTTGGTCCCCCTGTGCCGGCTGAGAAGCCCGCTGTTAAAGAAGAAGCGCCATTGCCTCCTCCCACTCCGGTGGCTGAAGTCAGCCCTCCGGGCGTCCCCGGAGAGGTTCTGGTGGAAGGATTGGCGAGGGCGGAAATCCCGGCCTGGCTTCAGGACCTTCAACCCCGTGAGGTGAGGGAAGGCGTGGCCGAAAAAAGGCCAGGGGTTATAGAGGCTATGGAGACCACAGGGCTGCTGGCCGGTATTCCAGGTGTGCTTCCTGTTGAGCCCACCATCAGTGGGCCCCACAAAGCTCCGCCTGGGCCGCCCGCGGCCGTGATGGCCAGTCTGAAGCAAGCCGATTTGTTCAGAGAGGTCATCGCCCAGGAGCCTGCTCCTGTATTCGAGGTGGCTGCACCAAGGCGTGCCCGTCTCTGGAAAGGGGTAATGCGCCGGTTTATTTACCTCCTGATAGCTCTGGCCGTCATTATTCCCCTGTTCGGGGGAGGCAACTGGTTCAACAAGACGGCTTTTTCAGGGACCACAGAGGACTTCTATAACACGATTCAGAACCTGCCACCGGACTCGGTTGTTCTCCTGGCCTTTGACTATGATCCCTTTACGGCTGCGGAAATGGACCGCCTGGCCGAGCCCATCCTCTGGCACCTGATGGATCGCCAGGCCAGGCTCATAGCTGTCAGTTTGCTTCCTACAGGTCATGTGGTAGCCGAGAACCTGCTGGATAGAATGGCTGGGGAGCATGGCAGATACCAATATGGACAAAACTATGGGAACCTGGGCTATATCCCTGGCCAGGCTGCCGCTCCCAGTGAACTGGCTTCAAATTTGCGGGCTCTCTTGCCCCGGGATTACCGAGAACAGAAATCCCTTGCCGAGTTGCCGGTGATGGAAGGTGTCAATGGCTTCCAGGATGTGGATCTGCTCATCGAGTTTGCCGCCCAATATAGTACGCTCCAGTGGTGGATAGAGCAGGCGGGGAGCCAGCACCAGGTCCAGATCATGGCCGCCGTCAGCGCGGCTGTTGAGCCAATGGCCAGGCCCTATCACCACGCAGGCCAACTGAAGGGGCTTATCAGCGGCTTGCCTAGTGCGGCTCAATATGAGATGAAGACCAGCAAGTGGCCGTCTCTGGCCATTGCCAGTGTGGATGCGCAATCCACGGCCCATCTGGCCATAGTAGCCCTTATTATCCTGGGTGGTCTGAGCTCTCTGATCGGTGCGAGGAGGAAATGATGGGTGAACTGTTGGGCTCGGATCTGATCTGGGTTTGGACGGCAGCTTTTCTGACCATGATGGTCTACAGCTACCTTCTAGGGGATAATCCCCTCTATCGCCTGGCGGAGCACATCTTCATTGGTGCCAGCGTGGCCTACGCCGTGGTTGTGGTCATGCATGGGGTCCTGGGACCCTTGTTGATCGCCCCCCTGGCTGATGGTGCCATAGGGGAAAGAGTATTAGCCTTGGTGCCTCTTGGGTTGGGCCTTCTGTTGTGGACCAAGCTCAAGACTTCCTGGGCCTGGTTGGGCAACTTGAGTGTGGCTTTCCTCCTGGGTGTGGGAGCATCCCTGGCCATCGGCGGGGCCCTGTTCGGCTCCCTTCTGCCTCAAGTGCGGGCCACCGTTCAGGCCGTAGACCTCTCCGGTCTGGGGAGCGGGCTGATCGTCGTTGTGGGCACCCTGAGCACCTGGATGTATTTCCACTTTGCCACCGGGGCCAGGGGTGGTTTATCCGGGCTCGGAACGGGCTTTGTCCGTGCCTGGGCCCGATTGGGTCGCTGGTTTATTGTCATTGCCTTTGGCGCTATCTTCGCCAACACGGTCATGGCCCGGCTCTCCCTTCTCATCGGGCGGGTGCAGTTCTTACTCGACGTTTTCGGTCTATAGCACAGCCGAACCCATGCCTTGAGGGCGTCTCACCGCGCGTTCACCCGAAGGCCCATCAGGCCTGACCTGGAGTTCATGAGATGGCTAATGGCCTGGAGATAGAGTCCATCCTGGCTGCCGATTGTGGCAGCACGATGACCAAGGTGATACTGATTGATAAGGTTGAAGGCCAGTATCGCTTCGTGGCCCAAGGGGAAGCCCTCACCACCATCACCTCTCCCGATGCCGATGTGCTTCTGGGAGTGCGCCATGCTATCGGACAGATTGAGGAAGCCACCGGTCGCCTGTTGCTGGATGAAAAGGGCCAACTGATTACCCCTGAGCAGGCTGATGGGAATGGCGTGGATGCCTTTGTGGCCACGACCAGCGCTGCAGACCCGTTGCGGTTGGTAGTGGCCGGCCTGACGCGGGAGGTGAGTATTGAAAGCGCCCGTCGCGCCCTGGCGTCAATCTACGCGTTGATTGAAGACACGATCTCTTTAGACAATGGAGCCCAGAGAGGCAGGCGCAGTGACGAGGCCAGGATCCGCCTTTTGCAGCGCCATCAGCCAGATGTCGTCTTCATGGTTGGGGGAACGGATGGAGGAGCCATCGCCCCCGTGGCCGACATAGCGGAGATGGTGGCCCTGGCCTGTTCCCTTGTGGATAGTGCGACCAGACCTCAGATTGTCTTTGCCGGTAACAAAGAGGCTCGTCCCCTGGTGGCGGAGATCCTGGGCAACAAGGCGGAACTACGTGCGGTCAACAACGTTCGGCCAACTCTGGACGTTGAAGACCTTACCGCCGCTCAAGAGGAGCTCAGCCGTCTTTATCAGGAGCGTAAGATGGCCCGCTTGCCCGGTTTTAATGGCCTGAGCACCTGGAGCCGTCTGGTACCTGTCTTACCGACGGCCAGGGCCTTTGGCTACCTCATCAAATATCTGGCTCGCCAATACGGTCTGAACGTGGCCGGAGTAGACATCGGCGGGGCGACGGTGACCGTGGCCGGCGTCGTAGATGGTCGTTTCACCTCCATCTGCCGGAGCGATTTGGGATTAAGCCGCTATATCACCCGTGTTGCTAATGAAGCTGGCCTCGAGAATATCTTGCGCTGGTTGCCCTTCGACATGGAAGCGACAGAAGCCCGTCAGGTCATAGCCAACAAGCAACTCAGACCAACGACTGTCCCCCAGACCCGCCGGGAATTACTTTTGGAGCAGGCGATCGCCCGGGAGGCCTTGCGCCTTACCCTGGCGGAAGCGCGGCAGAGATGGGCAGGGGGAACTTCAACCCCTTATCCCGGGCTTTCCCCTTTCCTGGACCTTATTATCGGTAGCGGCGGAGTATTGGCTCACGCTCCGCACTACGGACAGGCTGCTTTGGTTCTCCTCGATGCCCTGCAACCCATTGGTGTGAGTAGCCTGGCCCTTGATGTGACCTCTATGTCCCCTCTGTTGGGGGTGACCGCTACCCTGACCCCTCTAGCGGCGGCGCAGGTGATGGAGCGCGATGGGTTTCTGTCTCTGGGGACCGTGGTGGCTCCGGTGGGCACAGCCCGCCGGGGTGAGGTAGCCCTCAAACTCAGGATCACCTATCAGGACAGCCGGGCTCTGGAGATGGAGGTGCCCTACGGCTCTCTGGAGGTGCTGCCTCTGGGCCCGGGCCATAAAGCGACCCTTGAACTGCGACCCGCGTCCAGGTTCGATATTGGGCTGGGGGCCAAAGGCAAAGGAGCAACCATCGAACCGGAAGGCGGAGTGGTGGGGGTCATCATTGATGCCCGGGGCCGTCCTTTGTCCTTTCCGGCTACCCGAGAGGAGCAACAAGCCAGGGTTCAGGAATGGCTCTGGGGTATGGGCGCGTAGACTGGGAGCGGAGAAATGTATCACCCCCTGGTGACTCGGGCCGTTCCATACACGGTCATAAAGCGCAGGCGGCTCCTGCCGAGGCAAGGCGAGGTATTGGTCCGCCCGGGCGACCGAGTCGAGCCTCTGACCATTGTAGCCCGGACCCGGTCGGGAGGGGAGCTGCACGTTGTGGACGTGGGCAAGACCCTCGCGGTGAAAGGCAGAGACCTGGACCCGTACCTTCTCAAAGCTGAAGGCGATAAGGTCGAAGAGGGAGAAGCCATTGCGGCCAGGGGGGGGCGGCTGGTACCCTTGCGGCGGGTCTGTCGTGCGCCCGTGGCGGGTCAGATCGTGGCTATAGGCGGTGGGCGGGTTGTTCTTGAATCAAGGAGCGGCACCTTCGAGCTGTTCGCTCATTTGAAGGGCACTGTGGCCAGCGTGATCCCTAACCTGGGCGTGGGCATAGAGACAACGGGCGCTCTTGTGCAAGGTATCTGGGGCGCGGGGGGTGAGGCCCAGGGAGTCCTCAAGATGTTGGTTGAGGACCCCAGGGAGCAACTGACGGGTGAGGCCATTGACCTGGGTTGTCACAGCGCCATCATAGTAGGCGGTTCTCTGGCAGACCGGGAGACTTTGGAACGGGCTAAGCAAATGAATGTCTGTGGTATCATTGTGGGGAGCATTGGAGTGGACCTGGTAGAACAGGCCTCGGACCTTCCCTGTCCCGTCATCGTTACGGAGGGAGTAGGGCAGGTACCTATGGCCTCGGTGATCTTTGAGTTGCTCCGTTCCAATGCGGGGCGCGAGGCCTCCATCAGCGGTGTGACCCGGCTGGGCGGAGAGACAGTTCGCCCTGAGATCATCATCCCTTTGCCGAGGGGAGAGGCTACCCCCGCGTCACTGCGCTCAGGAGATGTCCTGGAGATAGGTGCCCAGGTCCGTGTGATCCGTCAGCCTTACCTTGGTTCTGTGGGCCGGGTCATTGCTCTGCCTGCTCAACCCCAGGCAGTGGATTCTGGGGCCAGGCTGAGGGGGGCTGAGGTCGAATTAGAGGGGCAGGGGCGGGTGTTCGTCCCTTATGCCAACCTGGAGTTGATTGGATAGCGGGTAGCCAATCGCAAATTCGAGACCCAATGGAGAGGAGAAACACATGACCGATACATCCTTTGGCGGAGAAACCCAGAACCGGCTTTTCATCATCCTTGCCATCGGCCTGGTGGGCCTGTTGGTGCTGGGATTGATGGGGATCGGTGGCTATGTGATTTTCAGCAGGGTCAGGAGGGGCGCCGAGCAGGTTGCCGCGGCGCGGACTGCGGCAGCGGCTACGCTCGCCGCCCAGGCCACGGCTGCGGCCCCTACGGAAACTCCGGTCCCGACCTTTACCCCCTTGCCCACTCCCACACCAACCGTGGCGGCCACCAACACGCCGGTAGTGCCGCCTGTGACGGGGACACCCGCCATAACACCTCCTGCGCCCACCCCTATCCCCACTGCTACGAGAAGACCCACGGAAGGGGAAACACCCAGC
>JBBIJG010000208.1:0-5494 GCA_037446095.1 Caldilineae bacterium | reverse complement strand
CCCGGCACTGGATGAGCCCTCAGGCTTACCGCGACGGCCAGTTCCACAAGCAGGAGGAAATAGACAAGGCCCTGAAGTACCCGCAGTGGATCTGCGATGCCGAGAAGATGGCTTTGACTGAGGACGCCATCTTTACCCACCCCATGCCCGTGGACCGGGGCCATGAGGTGACCGATGAGGTGGCCAGCGGCCCCCGCTCCTGCATCTACGACGTGGCCGAGAATCGCCTCCACGTGCAGAAGGCGATCATGGCCCTCACCATGGCAGGATACGGCGGATGATCATCTCCCAACGCAGCAAGCGGTTTCTACGCCGGGTTGCCGTTGTGCTCTTGTTGATAGCGGCAGCGGTCGGCGGAAGCCTGGCCGGGCGGACCTTTTTCGGGAGAAAGCACCCCCCCTCTGGCTCCACGCCCGGCGCACCCGTACTGAGTGAAGTCGAGGTAACCGCTACTCCTCAGACCCAACCGTCACCCGCCAGGCCAACGGGGGGAAGCGCCCGCGCCGGTCAACCTCAGGCGATTCCCAGCCTTCCTTCGCAGCCGACGCCGGTTCAGCCCAGTCCAACCCCTACCCCACGGGGGATCATCACCTACACGGTGCGGGCAGGCGACAGCCTGTGGAGCATCGCCGCCCGTTTCGGGCTGGACGTGGACACCCTGCGCTGGTCCAACGAGGACCTGGCCCGCAACCCCGACCTGCTATCGGTGGGCCAGGAGTTGATCATCCTGCCGGTCAAGGGAGCTTACCACACCGTGCAGGAAGGCGAGACGGTGGAGACCATCGCCCTGGCCTACGGGGTGACGCCGACCGCAATCACGGATTATCCTCTGAACGACCTGCACCCTCCCTACCGGTTGAAAGAAGGCCAGAAATTGGTCGTTCCCGGCGGCCGTCGGGAGCTGCACTGGCCCACGCCTGAACCCTCCCCTGACAGCCCCTTTGCCTGGCCTGTGGTGGGAGAGATCACCCAGGGCTATAGTGAGGAGCATCCGGCCCTGGACCTGGGAGCGCCCTATGGTAGCCCGGTCTATGCAGCCCAAGCAGGCAGAGTGACTCATAGCGGCTGGGCCAGGACCGGCTACGGCTATACGGTTATCCTCGATCACGGCGAGGGCGTGCAATCTCTGTACAGCCACATGAAGGGCACCTGGGTGACGGTGGGGCAAAAGGTAGAGCGGGGCCAGCTCATCGGTGAGGTGGGCAGCACCGGCCACTCCAGCGGCCCGCACGTCCACTTTGAGATTCGCGTTGACGGCCAGCGCGTTGACCCCAGCGGCTATCTGCCCCCACCTCCGCCGCACTGAGCAACTCCGCTCCCTTGATCGCCGAAGGTCTCGACCGAGGCGGAGAAGGCCAGGGAAGACACCTTCGCCCATCGTGGGAGGAGACCCATGAATGCAGATGCTCTTTGTGCAGTGATCGCTGTCCCTTGGATAGGTGCTGTTGTTCTTGTGCCGTTTTTCTGGCTCCTGAGGCAAGGACGCAAAGAGCTTGGGAGAAAGTACTAGACCTTGATCCTCTTTTCGAGGACTCCATAGTAGCTCCCACCCAGGTGATGTAAGGGTTTAGCCTCTTCATCCTCCAGCAGCCATGTCTCCTCGAAGGCCCCTTCTTCTGCCCAGGCGGCCAGCACCTGGCCGACGAAGAGGGTGTGGTCTCCCAGGCTGTAAGCTTCTACTACGGCGCATTCCAGATGGCCCAGACACTCCTCAATAAGCGGTGCGTCCACCTCTTTGGCTGTCCACGGGGTCAGTTTGGCCTCTTTGAACTTGTCCACGTCCCGGCCCGAGCGGGTCCCACAGAGTTTGACCTTTTCGGCCAGGCCCCGCCCGGGCACGTTGAGGGCAAACTGCTCGCTTTTGGCGATCAAATCGTGGGTCCAGTTCCCCTGATGGATGGCTACCCCTACCAGGGGTGGATCATGGCTGATAGGTGTCGTCCAGGCCGCGGTCATGACGTTAACCGTGCCTTTGTACTTTGCTGTCACCAGGACAACCGGACCGGGGTTGATCAACCTGGTGGCTCTGGAAAGAAGGACTTCGACTTTCACCGGCTGACCTCCTTAGACTTTTTCCAGTTCATTTTTGCTCGCGGCGGATTTGCAATCCGCCGCCTGGCCGCTGGATTACAAATCCAGCGGGAGCGATCTGTGATCTACTGAAGTTGGATTCTGGCTTGGGGCTCGGGAGTTCAACTCCCGCCCCAACAGTCTGGGGGCTCCTTTCAGATCACTGTCTGGCCGCAGTACTCACACCTGTCTGAGCCCAGTTCAATGCTGCCGCCGCAGTTAGGACACTTCATCATCTCGGGCTTGATGGCGGCGCCCAGCCTGATCATCTCCGCTTCAGCCTGGGCCACCTGCTCACGCAATTCTCTGCTGCGGGCCAGATAAGCCTCAGCCGGGATCTCACCGGTCTGGTGGGCCTGCTTCAGTTCATGGAGGCTTTCCAGGTACATCTTGCGCTTGGCCCGCAGGCCCTCGATGGTCATGTCCTCGGCGCTATATTGCAGCTTGGGAGCCGGGGAGATGCTGGTTATGGCCCAGGCTCCGGCAGCAATGGCCAGGCAGGCGATGAACCCAGCCACCAAAGGGTTGTACCAGAAGGGAGCTTTGACCATTTCCAATTGGAGGACAAGCACCTGACTCCCGGCCGCTACTGCAATCTGGTCTTCGGCGGTCAGTTTGCCGGTATCCAGGCGGGTTATTTCACCGGTAAAGCTTCTGCTTCTTATGCTATGGCCCTGGTAATTGTAGACGGCCAATTTCCCTTCATCGTTGCCTACCAGGATCTCCTGGCGGCCATCGTCATCCAGGTCTAGGGCGGCGATCTCGCTCACCTTGCCACCGGGCGAGGCGTTCATCAGGGGCTGCCCCTGGCTATTGTAAACCACCAGCGAACCTTCCTTGCCTCCCACTGCAATCTCTGTAGTCGCCGGGTTACCATCTACTTCCACGTCCCGGATTTCCTGCACCCGTTGGCCGATGAACTGCGACCAAAGTGGTTGGCCATCGCTGCCATTACGGGCCCAGACCGAGCCGTACTCGCCGCCCAGGATCACCTCGCTGTGGCCATCTCCATCCAGATCGTACGTCCGTAGACGGCGCAGATGCTCTGGAAAGGTCCCTTGCTGACTCCACAATAGTTGCCCCTGTCCATCCAGCACAGCGACCTGACCAGCGTAGTTGGCAGCAGCTACAGCCATGGTCTCCGCTAACGAGACGTCGTCCAGGCCACGGATGTAGGCGTCGGCTGGGTCAGAGGAAGGGACGGGGAGGGGGAGGTCGTATTCCCACAGGATCTCGCCTTGACTGGAAAGACAGACCAGATGGCCGTTCATGTCGCCGGCCACGATTTCTCGCACCCTGTCGCCCTGGAAATCAACGGAGGCGGCCCGCGAGGGCACCCCAAAATTGAGCAAGGCTCGCGACCACAGTTCCTGTCCCCGACCGGTGTAGGCCGTGGCCGTCACCGATTCTCCTGCGGGCTGGTAGATTACGGCCAAGTCATCAGTGCCATCGCCGTTGAAATCCCCCATCGTTGTGGCCGGCGTCTGATAGGCACCTGACCAGACTCTCTGGCCTTGAGCATCGAGAACGGCCACCTCGCTTGTGCTCTGCAAGAAGAGGTCTTTGACCTTGTCGCCCGTCAGGTCAATGATCTTCATGCTCTCTGCCCCCGAAAAGGAGGCCGTCCAGGCCTCCTGGAAATCCCACTTCTGGCGAGCAGCAGCCCCGCTGAAGAAGAGGATGACGCTGATGGCCATCACAATGACCATCAGGATCACGGCCAGGATCAGAGTAACCGTCTTGTTCATAAGGGAAGCTCCTTTCAGAGTGTAGACGTAAATTTTCGCGCTGCGGCAAAAAAGACATCCGAGATGGAAATGGGAAGCATCGAGAGTACGAAACGATTGTAACACAGGTGACGAGGGTAGTCAAATGGGATACAGAAAAGCTCACGTTGGGTGGTATGCCTCTTGCATTATTGTGGTATAATAATATTAGCACAGTTTTTTCTAAGCCTGGCAGTTCAAACCGCGCCTGTAGAGGGGCGCGGCGACGACGCGCTCTCCGGCCAGTTGCCTGCCTTGGCGGGCAGGATCGTGTCCACGCTGGTGGCACCCGGCTGCCGAATCGCTGGCCATAGGGGCGCACGCCCGTGCAACGACTGGCCCTGACAATGGGGGCAGATAGGCAATAAAACTTTTTAGATAAGGAGTTAATGGACAGTGACAGAAGAAGAAATGGCAGGAATGGAACCCGGACTGGATGCTATCGAGCGGCTGCTGAGTTTGGGACGAGAACAAGGATTCCTGACCTATGACGACATCTTGGCGATTTTCCCGGAAGTGGAAACCAACCTGGATCAGCTCGAAGATCTTTTCGCCACCCTTTTTGAGCTGGGTATCCCAGTCGGTGAGGCAGGAGAAGAAAGGGTCGCTCCGGGCGAAGAGCCGGGCGTCATGGTGGAGGGGGAAGAGGACAAAGAAGCAGGGCTCTTTGATTTAAGCGGCATTGACATTGACGATTCGATCAGCCTCTACCTCAAGGAGATTGGCCAGGTTCCTTTGTTGACGGCCGAGGAGGAAGTGAGGCTGGCCAAAAAAATGGAAAGCGGCAGGAAAGCGCGGCGACGTCTGGCGCGCGGAGAGGCTGCAGGCGAGGACCGAGAGCGGTTGGAGAAACTGGTGGAAGAGGGGAAAGCCGCCCAGGAACACCTGGTGAAGGCCAATTCCCGCCTGGTGGTCAGCGTGGCCAAAAAGTACATCGGGCGCGGGGTGCCTTTTCTGGACTTGATCCAGGAAGGCAATATTGGCCTCATCCGAGCGGTGAACAAGTTTGACTATCGTCGAGGTTACAAGTTCTCAACCTATGCCACCTGGTGGATTCGCCAGGCTGTGACCAGAGCCATTGCCGACCAAGGACGCACTATCCGGGTACCCGTTCACATGTACGAGCAGATCAACAAACTCACACGGACCTCTCGGAAACTGGTGCAGGAATTGGGACGCGAGCCCACCGTCGAGGAAATTGCTGAGGATCTGGATGTCCCTTTGCGCAAGGTCGAGCGGATCATGAGAGTGGCCCAGAGGCCCTTGTCTCTGGAGACGCCGGTAGGAGAGGAGGAAGACAGCTATCTGGGTGACTTTATCGAGGATGAGGAGACTGTGGCCCCAATGGATGCTGCCTCGCGGAGTCTGCTGCGGGAGGAACTGGACGAGACTCTGGCCTCATTGACCCCTCGGGAGGTACGCATCTTGCAGCTTCGCTTCGGCTTATTGGATGGCTATAGCTATACCCTGGAAGAAGTAGGGCGCAAGTTCGGTGTGACCCGCGAACGTATCCGCCAGATAGAGGCCCAGGCCCTGGGTCGGCTGCGCCACCCCAGCCGGAGTCGGAGGCTGCGGGATTATCTAAGTTGAAAGGATTTTTCAGGTGCGACGCCCTTGACAAGGGCGTCGCACCTTCGTTTTATCACCCCTTCATCACG
>JBBIJG010000207.1:0-5494 GCA_037446095.1 Caldilineae bacterium | reverse complement strand
ACACTTTGCCCCTCAGCCTGAGCGTGTTGGATCTCTTCCCCCTGGTCATTCCGGCCACGCCGACAACCCTTCCACCAGCTTCCGTCTGAGCTCAGTTTTCAGACGCTGGAATCGGCTCTGAAAAGCGGCGCTGGTCAGGTGCCTGGTGCTCATGATCAGGGCGTCCTCGCCCCGGTCGCTGTAGTAATGGGGACGCAGACCCACTTTGGCGAAGCCGTACTTCTCGTAGAGGCTCTGGGCTGCGACGTTAGAAACCCGCACCTCCAGGGTGGCCAGGTCAGCGCCTAACTCAATGGCCTGCTCCAGCATGGCTACCAATAACAGCTCGCCGATCCCCCGCCGCCGCCACTCCGGCCGCACGGCCAAAGTGCTGATATGCGCCTCGCCCGCCATCAGCCAGAAGCCTCCATAGCCGAGGATGTGGCCCTCTGAGGGTGCTGCTACCTCAAGGAAACGTCGCACCCATTCGACCAAACCCTCACGACGAGGCCCGGCCCCTAAGCCGGGCCTTTTCCCGACCAGGGGCCTCCGTGGACGAACAACGAGGTAGTGGGCCAGCTCGTTTTCCTGCAAGTCGTAACGATAGGCCCGGGCTGACCAGGGCGAGGCGAAAGAGACTCGCTCAATCTCCATGACCTCGTCCACATCCCACAACTGCATCGGTTCGATCACATAAGGTAAACCATCCAGGTTCATGTTACCCTTTGCGCCCACCAGATTGATCCGGAGGAACGAGGCACTTCGGGCTGTGAACACGCTACCCGAGGACGGGATGCGCCCTCTGACGCAGGCTTCAAACGGTGTCTAACCGCGAACCCGAGGCGTTATCATGGTCCCTCGCCAATTTTGGGATAGTGCAGATAGATAGGTGACAGGGTGGCGGGGTCGTCGGCCTCGCCCCGTTTCAAGCGCTGCCAACCCAATTCGGCCAGATACCCGGCCCGACGCAGGCAGAAAGCCGGGGAGGCCACGATAGCCCACGGACCCAGCTTCTCCCGCAAGTGTCGAACCCCTTCCGCCTCAATCTCACCGCAGAAAAGAGCAGGTCCTTCGACCTGTCGGCACAGGTCAGTCAGGGTCATGACCTGATAATCCGTGACTCGTCGCCACCGCTCTCTCTCCCTCCGGTAGAGGGCCGTACAAATTTGCCCTCGCCCGGCCTGTATCACAGCATAGAGAGGCAAATCCTGGCCAGCCTGAGCGTAGGCTAAAATGTCCAGAGTGGAGACGCCCACCAGCGGCACTTTCAAAGCCAGGTTCAGGCCCTTAGCCACGCTCAACCCGATGCGCAGGCCAGTGAAAGAACCTGGGCCCAGAGTCACCGCGATCCCCGTCAGCTCCCTGGGCGAGATCCCTTGCCGGTCCAACAGACGCACCAGGCTGGGCATCAATTCCACCGTATGGCTGCGCTCCGAGTGCCATGTCTCCTCCCCGCATACCCGTTCTCCATCATAAAGGGCTATGCCAGCCGTCCGCGTAGCCGTATCTATAGCCAAAATACAAGGGTTCACAACGCACCTGACCTGGCATAATAAATTGCGCGCTGGCGGTTCAAACCGCGCCTTTTTGCACTAACCCGGCTTGGCCACAACGACGACCCGATGGGTGTTGTTGGTGTAGGGCCAGCAGGTGACCAGGGTCAGCCGTTCGTCGTTGGTCGGAGCGATCCAACGGGCGTTCTCCCGGCGCACTTCCGGCGGCATCCCTTTCTCTTTCAGGATGTATTTCTCGGTGACCACGTAACGGTAGACCGTCGGCCCTACGTACAGGTCAACGATGTCGCCTGGCTCCAGATTCACCACGTAGCGAAAGACTTCCCCACGGATATTGTGGTGTCCGGAGATGACCGTGTTGCCGATGTGGCCGGGATAAGCCGAGGTTTTGTGCCAGCCGGCGGCATAGTCGGCCACTTCCCACTCGGTGACTGTCTGGCCATTCTCTTCCACGGTCTTCCAACCCACCGACACCACGGGGGCGTCCAGGCCGATGGCCGGGGCCACAATGCGGTCCGGTGGAGCGGTGGCCGGAGGTGGACGGGGAGAGGAAGGCTCTGTCGAGTTATTTGTCTCGCTTGCAGTGGGGCTCGGGACAGGCTCCGGTGTGCTGGTGGGGGAGCTGGCCATCAAAGGGGTGGGGGTCGGGGAGCGCGGAACCCGGCCCGACAAGGGGATGGTCAGCTTCTGGCCAGGGTGGATGACCTCGTCTCTCGAAATGCCGTTAGCCTCGACCAGGGCATCAACGCTAATGCCATAGCTCTCGGCGATCTTCCACAGGCTATCGCCGCTTTGAACTACGTATACGGTCTGTTCAGCCCGGGTAGGTGTCGGCGTCCGCTCGGGAGGGGTGGCCGTAGGGAGTGTTGTGGGTGTCAGCCAGGGAGTGGGCGTCGGTGATGGAAGCACAGGGTCTTGAGCGAAGGGCTTCGCTTGAAGGCTGCTTAGCCATACGGTGGATGAAGGAGTCGCCGTGGGCTCCATGTTCTTAGCCAGGATGACAGGCTCTGAGGGGGAGCCGTTGGCCAGCACCGCCCGTATTTCTGCCTGGGTTTTCCAATCTATGTAGGCGACGACCAGCCCTACGCTCAAGAAAAATACCCCCAGCCAGATCAGAGCCACGGCGGCCAGGGCAACAAATTCCAGTGCGGTGGATTTCCGTGACCTCTCAACTTCCACGCCCTTCTCCCTTGTGCGAGTTTCACGGCCCATGAGGTGCCCCTCTAACCCCAACTGGGGCTGCCATCAGTTTCCATAAAATTATATCACAGGGAACCGGGAAATGGCAAGTCGGCTGGCCTGTGGTGAAAGTTCGAGAGTACAAGGGGTGTCCCCTCACCTCCATCTCTGATGTGCCAGGAGTTTAACTCCTGGCACATCAGCATCAGGGCGCCGTAACTGCTCACCCTGCTCGGCTTGGATTTGCAATCCAAGCCCCAAACACCCTAATCCGCTCAAATTCTGCCCGTTTTCCCGCTGGATTTGTAATCCAGCGGGAGCGGCTGAGTAGTTACAGGGCGCCTATTCGCTACGTGAGCTCCTTGTTAGCGGAGGTTACACCGGCGTCAGCCAGCCATGACGGTCGGGGATCTCACCCTCGGTGATGCCGAAGAACTCGATCTGGAGCCGCTCGGTGATAGGGCCTCGCCGACCGGTACCAATGGGGACCCTGTCAATGGAGCGGATCGGCGTGATTTCGGCGGCCGTGCCGGTGAAAAAGACCTCGTCGGCAATGTAAAGCAGTTCGCGAGGAATGGCTTGTTCCTGGACGGGGATATCCAGGTCCTGGGCCAGGGTGAGAACTGCGCCCCGGGTCAGGCCACCCAACACCGAGAAGCCCAGGGGTGGGGTGATAAGGGTGCCATTCCGGACTATGAACAGGTTTTCGCCACTGCCCTCGCTGACATAGCCCGCCGTGTCCAGAGCAATAGCTTCCACATAGCCATGCTCCAGGGCCTCCAGCTTCATAAGCTGGGAATTGGCATAGTTGGCTCCACATTTGGCCAGGGCCGGAAACGTGTCAGGAGCCATACGCCGCCAAGAGGAAATGCAAACGTCTACTCCCTGCTCGATGGCCTCCTGGCCCAGGTAGCGCCCCCACTCGATCGTGGCGATAGCCACATCCACCGGGCAGCCGCGCGGGTCCACGCCGATTTCGCCGTAACCCCGGAAAACAATGGGCCGGATGTAACAGGATGAGTGTCCGTTGACACGGATGGTCTCCAGAATAGCCGCTTTGATCTCCTCGAAGGAATAGGGGATTGCCATGCGGTAGATTTTGGCCGAGTCAAAAAGGCGTTTCACATGGCCGTCAAGCAGCCACACCGCCGTCCCGTTAGCTGTCTGGTAGGCGCGGATACCCTCAAAGACGCTGGAGCCATAATGGAGGGCATGGCTCATCACGTGGATTTTAGCTTCGTCCCAAGGAACAAACTCGCCATTGAACCAGATTTTGTCAGACTTTTTGATGGGCATGACTCTCTCCTTTTTCGTTATGATATTACACGCCCTCAACCAAATCGGCAATGGAATCTATGATCCCATCCGGCGTGATCCCTAAGTGCAGGTCGGTTGCCCGAAACTTACCGGTTCGGACCAGGATGCCTTTCAGTCCTGCCTGCTGGGCCCCTCCCACGTCCACCTCGATGTCGTCACCGATCATGGCCACTTGAGCCGGTGGCAGTCCCAGGTCACCTGCGGCCAGCCGGAAAAAGTCTGGCGCAGGTTTGCCGATGACCCGGGCCTGTCGGCCCGTGGCATACTCCAGAGCTACCACAAAGGGTCCGGCATCCAGAGTGAGTCCCTCGGCCGTCTTCCAGTAGCGGTTTTTCTGGAGGGCGATGAACGTTGCGCCGTTCAAGATCAGGCGGAAGGCTTTGTTCAGCAGAGCGGCGTTGTAGTCGGGGCCCATATCGCCCACGACCACAAAGTCAGGTTGCTGGTCGGTGATCTCCAACCCGGTGAAGTCACGGCGGGCATCTTCTGTCAGGAGCAGGAACACCCGTGGCTGCCCCTGTTGGCGCAGATAGTTCGCCGCCGCTACAGTGGCGCTGAAAATCTCGTCCTCGTTCACCGCGAAGCCCCAGTCGGTCATTTTGCGTCGCAACGAGGCACGGCAGTGCATGGTCGTATTGGTAGCGAAACGGAAAGGGTAGCCTTTCTCTCGCAGATGGGCGATGGCCCCGGCCGCGCCGGGGATAGGCTGGTTGTCCTCGTACAACACACCGTCCAGGTCAATGAGGAAGGCACGGATGTCTCGTAAACTATTCATGGGCCCTCCCTGCGGCTTTGGCAACATTGGTGGTCATGCTCTACGCTCCAGTTCCCGCTCAAGGGCCTTCTTCACCGTCCGGTAGTCGGCCGGCAGTTCCAGGGGGGGGTTATCGTAGCGGGCAACGACTTCTTTCAAGGTCCGTTCGTGATAGCCTACTTTGAAATCGGTGAATTTAAGGCCGTGGGCGGTGGAGATGACGATGACCCTATCCGACGGTCCGATGTCACCCCGTTCCACCAGCTTGAAGAGCGCGGCCAGAGCTACACCTGTGTGGGGGCAACAGTACATGCCGGTCTTGTCGGCCTGGGCGGCGGCGTTGGCCAGCTCGTCCTCGCTGACCTGTTCCACCACACCATCGAACGCCTGGAGCGCTTTGACCGCCCGCTCGTAGCTCACCGGGTGGCCAATCTGGATAGCGCTGGCCAAGGTCTTTTGCGCGGTGACAGGGCGATACTCCTGGAATCCGGTCAGGTAGCTCAGATAGAAGGGGTTGGCTTTTTCCGACTGAGCACAGGCGAGACGTGGCAGCTTGTTGATGAGGCCCAGTTCCTTCATCATCAGGAAACCCTTGCCCAGGGCGCTGACGTTGCCCAGGTTGCCCACCGGGATCACAATCCAGTCGGGCACCTCCCAATCAAACTGTTGCACGATCTCGATGCTTACCGTTTTCTGGCCTTCCATGCGCAGAGGGTTCATGGAGTTGGCCAGGTAGATGGTTTTGTCGGCG
>JBBIJG010000206.1:0-5504 GCA_037446095.1 Caldilineae bacterium | reverse complement strand
AGGTCACCATTGACCGGGTGCCCATTGAACAGGTCGCCCAGTATGCCGGAGCGGATGTGGACATGACCTACCGCCTGGTCAGGGTGCTGGAATCCGAACTCCGGGAGAAAGAGCTTTGGCCCCTGTTCACCGAGATAGAGATGCCTCTGGTGCCCCTCCTGGCCGAGATGGAAATGAAAGGGGTGGCTCTCGACGTGGCCTTCCTGCGCCGTATGTCCGCCCAGCTTCAGGAACGGCTGGCGACTCTCGAAACGGAAATCCAGGACCAGGTAGGTTATCCTTTCAACGTTAACTCCACCCAGCAACTGAGCGATGCCCTTTTCGTCAAGCTGGGCCTGCCTGCTACCGGGCTGAAAAAGACGGCCTCGGGCCACTATTCCACCGCCGCCGAAGTGTTGGAAGGGCTTAAGGACCGGCATCCAGTCATCGGCCTTATCCTGGAGCACCGGGAGCTGGCCAAGCTCAAATCCACCTACGTGGACGCCTTGCCCCAACTGGTGAACCCCCGCACGGGGCGGGTGCACACCTCGTACAACCAGACGGGCACGGTGACCGGGCGGATCTCCTCATCAGACCCTAATTTACAGAACATCCCTATCCGCACCGAATTGGGCCGCCAGGTGCGGCGGGCCTTCGTGGCCGGGGAAGGCAGCCTGCTGCTGGCTGCTGATTACTCCCAGGTAGAGTTGCGGGTTATGGCTCACATCTCCCAGGACCCCGCCCTGTTAGAGGCCTTCCGCCGGGGCGAAGACATCCACACCAGCACCGCCGCCACCATCATGGGGGTACCGCCAGAGGTGGTGACGCCGGAGATGCGCCGCCTGGCCAAAAGCGTCAACTTTGGCCTTTCCTACGGACAGGGTAGCTATGGCCTGGCGCAACAGACGGGCCTTTCCCAGGAAGAGGCCGACCGCTTCATCAAGACCTACTTTGCCCGGTATCCCAAGGTGAAGGAATACATTGAACGCACCAAACGTCAGGCCAAGGAACAGGGCTATGTGGAAACGCTGCTGGGCCGGCGGCGCTATTTCCCTGAATTGAAGAGCGAGGACAAAACCCACGCCAACATCGTAGCCGCCGCCTATCGCATGGCCATCAATGCTCCCATCCAGGGGACTGCTGCCGACATCCTGAAGATCGCCATGCTCCGCTTGCACCGGGCCCTCCACGAGCGCAATCTGAGGAGCCGCATGATCCTCCAGGTGCACGACGAACTCGTTCTGGAAGTGCCGGAGGGTGAAGTGGACACCGTCGCCCCGCTGGTCAGGGAGATTATGGAAGGAGCTTTCCGATTGGATGCGCCTCTGAAAGTGGACGTGAAAGTGGGGAAGAATTGGCTGGAAATGGAAGCGAGGTGAGGCGATTAAAAAGCACGAGGCAGGAGAGGAGGGGGCAGGAGGCAGGAGCAAAGCAAGGCCTATCCTGGCGGTAGCAGAAGTTTCTTCGCAAGAGAAATGACAGAGGGGTGAATCATTGATCAAGGACGAACTCGTACAGCTTATCCAGCAAGCCATCAAAAAAGCCCAGCACAAGGGTGACCTGCCCAGGTTTGAGGTACCACCTGTCCCACTGGAGTACCCCAGGCAGGCTGATTGGGGCGATTATGCCACCCCGGTCTGTATGCAACTGGCTCCCCTGGCGCGCATGGCCCCCGTCAAGATCGCCGAGACCGTGGTCAGGCATCTGGCGCAGGCCGACTACCTGGGCAGAGTGGGAGTCGCCCACCCCGGCTTCATCAATTTTACCCTGGCCGAGGCCTGGCTGGCCCGACAGGTGGAAACCATCCTGGCCGCCGGAGAGAGCTACGGCCACCTTGACCTGGGGCAGGGCAAAAAGGTCCAGGTGGAGTATGTCAGCGCCAATCCTACCGGTCCCCTGACGGTGGGCTCCGGGCGCAACGCCGTGCTGGGTGACAGCCTGGCCAACGTCTTGGCTGCGGCTGGCTACCAGGTCCAGCGGGAGTATTACGTCAACGATGCCGGCACCCAGATGCGCCTTTTCAACGAGACTCTCTACGCCCGCTACGCCCAGGCCCTCGATCGGGACGAACCGGTGCCGGAGAAGGGCTACCAGGGCCACTACATGGTCGCGTTAGGCCAGGAGATAGCCCAGGAACACGGCGACGAATTCCTGCGGATGGACCGGGAGGCGGCCATCGGAGCCCTGGGCGAAATCGGGCTCCAGAAGATGCTGGTCAGCATCCGCAGCGACCTGGAGTTGATGAGCGTTCGCCACGACAACTGGTTCTCGGAGCGCAGCCTTTACGAAGACGGCTATTTCGCCAGGATCATGACCATCCTGCGTCAGGGGGACCACCTGGCCGAGCGCGAAGGAGCTGTGTGGTTTAAGGCCCGGGAACTGGGTGGCGACAAAGACGAAGTACTGGTCCGTTCCACAGGCGAACCAGGCTACTTTGCCTCGGACATTGCTTACCACTACAACAAATTCGTGGAGCGAGGTTTCGACTGGGTCATTGACGTCTGGGGGGCCGACCACCAGGGCCACGTGCCACGTATGAAGGCCATGATGCGCGCCCTGGGGCTGGACCCCGAGCGACTGACCCTCATCCTCTACCAGTTGGTTACCCTCAGGCGAGGCGGTGAGATCGTGCGCCTCTCCAAGCGGACCGGTGACATCATCACTCTGCGAGAGGTGCTGGAGGAAGTGGGGCCGGATGCGGTACGCTTCTTCCTGCTGTCGCGTGCAGCCGATAGCCAGATGGATTTTGACCTGGACCTGGCGAAAGAGCAATCGGAGCGCAACCCGGTATATTACGTCCAGTATGCCCATGCGCGCGCCTCCAATATCTTGCTTTTTGCCGGTGACCTCGATTATTCGCCTGGTGACACCTCCTTATTGCAGCACCAGGCCGAACTGACCCTTATCCGCCAGATGCTCAAGTTACCGGAGATCATCGAATTGGCAGCACGGAATCTGGCCCCACACCATCTCACCTACTATGCCCAGGATTTGGCGGCTGCGTTCCACGCCTTCTATCGCGACTGCCGGGTCGTCTCCTCAGATCCGGCCGATGCCGAGCTAACCAAAGCGCGGCTAAAACTGGTCGCAGCAGCAAGGCTCGTCCTGGCCAAGACATTACACTTGATGGGTATGACTGCCCCAGAGCGAATGTAGCAGTGCCCTGGCTGGACGTGTCCCATCTAACAACAGGCTGAAGCGGGTTGGTGTCTACGATCCAGGAGGCTGTGGGATGGAAGTGGTCCTCAGAGTTGGGGTCCCCGGCGCACGGGAAGAGGCTGTCAGGGGCGATGTGGTGGTGGTCATTGACGCCCTGCGGGCCAGCGTGACCATCACCACTGCCCTGGCTGTAGGCGCCGTCCAGGTCATTCCTGTACTGAGCATCGCTGAGGCCCGGGCTTACCTTGACCAAGCGGGCTATCTGGTCGCCGGGGAGCGAGGTGGCGTCCAGATAGAGGGCTTTCCCTTCGGCAATTCCCCCACCGAGCTTTGGCGGCGGGCCACCGAAGTAAAAGGCAAAACCCTTGTCCTGACCACTTCTAGCGGCACCCGTTGTGTGGACGTGGTGCGAGGGGGAGCGGCGGCTGTCCTGGCCGGCGCTCTCCCTAACGCCACCGCTCTGGCGCAGGTCGCTTTCAACCTGGCCAGAGAGCGGGGGAGAGATCTATCCCTGATCGCGGCGGGGGTTAATGACCAGGGGACAGTAGAGGACCTTTTTGCGGCCCAGGTCATCGCCTGGCGGCTGAGGGAGATGGGAGTGAGGCTGGCCGATAAGTGGGGTGACCCTCCGGCCGAGGGCGAAGCTGCCAAGGTGTTGAAAAACAGCCCGTCGGGACAGAAATTGAAAGGGCTGGGCTATGGAGAGGATGTGGCCTTCTGTGCCCAGGTTGACATCTTGGGCGTGGTGCCCATCTATCGGGAGAAGGGATTCGTAGCTCAAGGAGTGACAGGATAGATGCTCAGATTAGGCTCCAGCTTTTACTCTCAGCCCACGCTACAAATAGCGCGCGACCTCTTAGGCAAACGGCTGGTAAGGATCCTCAACGGCCGACGGCTGAGTGGTTTCATCGTGGAGACCGAAGCTTACATTGGCGAAGACGACAAAGCCTGCCATGCCTCACGAGGTCGCACCCCTCGCACCGAGGTCATGTATGGCCCCCCCGGCCATGCCTACGTCTACTTTATCTACGGCATGTACCATTGCTTCAACGTCGTCACTGAAGAAGAAGGCTTTCCCGCCGCTGTCCTGATCCGCGCCCTGGAACCTGCGGAGGGCCTGGAGTGGATGCGCCGCCATCGCCCAGGCTGCCCTGACGGTCAACTGACCAACGGGCCGGGTAAACTGTGTGCAGCCCTGGCCATTGACAGGACCCTGAACGGCGTGGACCTGTGCACCAGCCAGGTCTTTTTCATGGAGGAGGGACGGACCGTTGCTGACGAGGAGATAGCGGCGGGTCCGCGCATCGGCATCAGGTCCGATGAGGTGGCCAGGAGCAGGCCCTGGCGTTTTTACATCAGGGACCACCGCTGGGTCTCGCGCTGAGCTAGCCCCGCCGGCTGGAAATGAGCGGGCCCGGTATACGCCGAAGCGGGGGCAGCTTCTGTTCGGCAGGGCCTTACAACGGCCCCCTCTGTTCCTGTCGTCTGGAACCTCACACCTTCTGTGTCCTTTGTGTCCTTCGTGGTTTACTTACAGTTGACATAGGCTATGCCTCTACTTTCAAGGGGGACACCCTGATAGCCTCAGGGCCCTTGGGCGTAGATTCGATCTCGAACTCTACCGCCTGCCCCTTGCGTAGGTTATGGATGCCTTCCAGATCGGTGCGGTGGACGAAAATTTCTTCCGCGCTGCCTTCGACCACGATGAAGCCATAGCCTCTTCGACGGTTAAACCATTTCACCTTGCCGCGCTGTTTGCCACCGATGACCGTTGTCGGGGACCCCTTCTGACGACAGGCGGGACACAATTCGGGCTCGGGGGCTGTCGGATCGCTGCGGGCTATCTCTCTCTGCTCATGGACGGTGAAGACGAATTGAGCCCCACAGTTTTTGCATTGGAGCATTTTGTCGGCGAATCTTAGTTGCTCGGTGTTCATGGCTGTCTCTGACCTCCTTGCCGTTGTCATGGGCCTGCAAGTCAAGGGGTATAGGGGCAAAGCCAGGCTTTAGAAGGTGCGACGCACCTGCCGTTAGTGGCTCTAAGGGACTCGCACCTAGAGGGACCTTATTCCCCGGCAGTCAGCTTCCCCTCCAGGGCCACAATCGCTGCCAGACTGTCGCCGTCCTTGAGTTTCATCACCGTTTTCCCCTGCGTGGAACGGCCCATCTTGTCTACACTTTGGACCGTAAGACTCGTCAGAGCACCCTGGGCCGAGACGAAAGCGACCTTGTCTTTGGTGTAAACTACCCTGGCTGCTGCCACTGCGCCTGTTTTGGAGGAAATCCGGGCTGCCACCACGCCGCTGCCATAGCGTTTTTGGACGGGGAAATCGGCCAGGGGTACGCGTTTGGCATACCCATGGGCT
>JBBIJG010000205.1:4288-5518 GCA_037446095.1 Caldilineae bacterium | reverse complement strand
CGGCCTGCTCCACCCGGTCGCTCAGCGCCGGGCTGACTTCATCGGGTTCGCGCAGCCACCACCGTTGTGGTTCACCCTCTCTCTCTGCCTTCCAACGCACGAGAGCCTCGTCTTCACCTTCCAGCACGGTCTCCACCTGCCGGGACACCAGGTCGGCTGAGGAGATGGCCATGGCCCGGCGCAGATAGCCTTTTGCGCTCAGGTGTCGGTAAGCAGCCAGGTGGAGCCATTCGTAGGTCAAAGGTTCGCCCCGTTGACGTAACACATCCCGCATGGCTATGGAGGCCTCTTGCTGGAGTTCGATGGCCAGCGTGGTTTCATCCTCAGGGGGCAAGGCGGCCATGGTTTCCTCTGCTTTGGCGAAGGAGAGCTGGTAGGAGCCCATCAGCCCGGTCGAGCCCTCGCCCGGCTGGCAGGATGCGCCCTCCAGCTCGAAACCGGCCAGGCCGGCCGCCACGAAAAGGGCTTCCACAAAGGCCGGTTCCTCGCTGGTCAGGATGAGCACCAGTCGTCCCCCAGGCTGCAGGGCCCGGCGCAAGACCCGCCAGGCCGAGCTCATAGCGCGTTGGTACCAATCCCAATCGGATTTCTTCTGCTTCAGCAAGGGGCTCAGGGCTGCCGCTTCTTCTCGTCCGAAAAGCCAGCCGCTCCAGAGGTAAGAAAGGGACCAGAAAACAGGGTCCAGACGCGGCGGCGTCGTGATGAGTAAAGAGATGCTGCTGGCGGGAAGAGCCTGGCTCAGCCATCTGACGGTAAGAGGCTCGACCAGAGCATTGGGCAGCCGGTTGTCGGTGGAAAGGGGCGGGAGATCAGGGGCAATGAGCTGGGTCACATCGGTCGCCAGGTGCACGGCCGGGGAGGGCGAAAGCTGGCTCAATTGAGCGCGAACCCCTTCGAAGGCTCGCCAGACGTTGCGCTCCACAAAGCGCGGCGGCGGGTGGAGGCGGCGGGGACGGAGCCGGACCTGAGGGGAAACGTAAAGGCTGCTACAGGAATCCAGGCAGTCCAGGAGAAAGAGCTTCAGGGGCATTTGCAAAGGGGAATCGGCGAAAAGGGTCTCGATCTTGATTAACAGGTTGGTCAGGGCGTACAGGTTGCGCGGCGTGTAAAGGTCCAGGAGCTTCTGGCCTATTTTACGACTGTCGTCCCCCGGCGGGCCCAGGCGGTCCAGGACGTAGTGGTAATGAAAGCCCTGTTTCTCCATACGGCTCAGGGCCTCACGCTCCCCCG
>JBBIJG010000205.1:1992-4244 GCA_037446095.1 Caldilineae bacterium | reverse complement strand
CGATACCCCTTTTCGATGGGCGCGCCGGCCTCGCGGTCCCAGAGGAAATAATCAGCGATGGTGGTACGGTGACATTGGGGGCAACTGGCGGCGTAGAGGTTATCAAGGTGCTCGCGGAGGGGCACCCCCAGCTTCAGGCTGTCACCCAAACGAGTGGTAGCCGCATCCAAGTCCCGGAGTTCAGGCCAGCTCAGTTGTTCCCGCACGAGCAAAGCCAGGATGGGGTTAAAGTTGACAGCAATGATTTTGCGCGCTGCTCTGGTCACCTCAGCCACAAGGGAGGGGCTCTGGCAAAAGGGATCGAGGACAATCTGGCCGGGTGAGGTGTAAGCTTCGAGATAAGCTGTCGCCACGCCCACCGGCATGGGTTGGATATAGTGAGTCAGGAGATATCCCGCCTCAACGGCCTTGCCCGGTATGAAATAGTTAATCGGTCCTTCACGCATTGTCCACACTATATTCACGGAATCTCTATGCACCACAGAGAGGATTTTGTGGTATAATGTAAGCGAGAGGGAGCACCTGTGATCGGATAACCTCTCACAAGCACCCACCAGCCCCCCGATCAGGTCTCCCCGCCGCCATCTTGTCTGTCCATCGCAGCATGCACCCCACTACCCATAGTTTGGATGGCGGAATGCAAGAGACCCGCTGAACAGAAAGCGGGTCTCTTTTCTTTACTTCGGAGATAGGCTTGCGCAGCGAGTCCGGATGTGGCCCGCCGAAGGCCACGCCTTCGGTCGTGGCCTGTGGCCTTCGTGGTAGACAAGCTCTCAGCGTGGCCAGACCCCTCCGGGTTGGGGGGCCGGAGGCTCCCCAGGCTTCTGCCCAAACCTCCAAAGTTGGGGGATGGCGTTCCTGTCCTCGGCCGCTCCCAAGACCACCATCAACTTGAGACGCGCCTTCTGCCCATTGAGGCCATCGGCGAAGAGGACGCCAGCCTGGTGCAGGTCCTTGTAAGCGCCCTCGTAGCCGTAGCTGTCCCACACGCGGCCGCCGGGACAGCGAGAAGCAATGACCACAGTAACTCCCGCCCCGACGGCTTCCAGGATGGTGGGCATCCACCAGGGTGGCACCCGCCCTCCGCCCAGAGCCTCAATGACCACCCCTTTGGCTCCCTGTTGCACAGCATACTTCAGGAAGCTATCGTCCATGCCGACGGCCAGCTTAATGAGAGCCACACGAGGTTCCAGGCGGTTGCAGGGAATCACTTGCCTTGTCACCCGCCGGCTGATGATCACCTCATCGCCGTCCACCCGGCCCAGGGGACCGAAGGGGAGGGATTTGAAGGTATCCACGCTTTGGGTGTGGGTCTTGGTCACAAAGCAGGCGGCGTGGATCTCGTCATTCATCACGATCACAGCCCCCAGACCCCTGGCCTGAGGTGAGCTTGCAACCCGGAGCGCGGCGACCAGGTTGGCCAATCCATCGTAGCCGATCTGGGAAGCAGTACGCATGGCGCCTGTCAGGACCATAGGCTTCTCACCTGGTACGGTCAGGTCCAGGAGATAGGCCGACTCTTCCATGACATCGGTGCCATGAGTGATGACGATGCCATCCACGTCTGGCTTCGCCAGTAGCTCTGCCACCCGGTTGCCCAGTCCCCACAGGATGTTCAGGGTAAAATGGGCGCTGGGGAGGTTACAGTACTCCTCGACCTGGATGAGGGCCAGGTCCGGCGGCAAGACAGACAGGAAATCGCCAGCTTGTAACGTGGGTACTGCTCCACCCGCCGCTTCATTGTGCTTCATGGCGATGGTGCCGCCGGTGGTCAGGATCACAATGGTGGACATGAAGGGCTTCTAAAGAACGTGCAGCTCGCAGACTGTACGGAAGTGGTAACCGTAGATGGCCAGGGTGACAGCCAGTGGCAACAATCTGGGGCGGCGGAAGAGCGTCCAAAACAGAAGTTTCCAATAATGGAGCCGCTCTTTGCCTACGATCCCCAGGTGATAGATGGAACGAAAGAACGCCAGGATGTGCCCCAGCTCTAAAGGGGCTTTAATTTTGGGCGGCTTATAGTCTCGTAAGAAAGTCTTGACGCGCTGATAGTATTGTTCGGGCGAGTAAATGTGTTGCAGGATATTCTTATAGCTTTCACGCAGCGCATCCAGGTTCATTTTGGGAATGATGTTTGTTGTGCCGTCTACGTTGTCCCCCGACATTCGGCCCAGCAGGCGTCCCTCCTGCTTCAGACGTTCGTAAAGCTTGGTGCCGGGTGGGGCCTGGAGCAAGCCCACCATGGCGGTCAC
>JBBIJG010000205.1:0-1978 GCA_037446095.1 Caldilineae bacterium | reverse complement strand
TTTTCTGGATGAAATCAATTTGCCGCTGAAAAATAGAGGGGGTATCGTTGTCAAAGCCGACGATGAAACCGCCTTGCACCTGCAACCCAGCGCGCTGAATCCGTCTCACGTCTTCGACCAGGTTACGGCCTCTGTTCTGCTTTTTGCTACATTCGGCCAGGCTGTCCTCGTCCGGGGTCTCGATCCCGATAAAAACCGTACTGAAACCTGCTTCAACCATCATCCTCATCAATTCTTCGTCGTCGGCCAGGTTGATAGAGACCTCGGTATTAAACGGCATTTTCCCCTTGTCCCGCTGCCATTCAATGAGTGCCGGTAACAGCTCGCTCTTGAGAGACTTTTTGTTGCCAATGAAGTTGTCATCCACAAAGAAGACAGGGCCCCGCCACCCCAGGTCGTAGAGGCTGTCCAACTCGGCGATGATTTGTTGAGCGGTCTTGGTGCGGGGCCGATGGCCAAATAACGCCGTCACGTTACAAAACTCGCAGTTGTAAGGACAGCCTCGGGAGAACTGGATGCTCATCGTGGCGTACCGTCTTAGAGCGGCTAATTCCCACAGAGGGATGGGGGACTTTTGGATGTCGGCGAACTCCGAGGTCGTGTAGAGGCGTCGGGCGCGTCCCTCTTTCAGGTCTGCCAGGAAGAGGGGGAGGGTCACCTCGGCTTCATTAAGCACGAAATGATCAACCCCATCGAATTGTTCGTACTCGCTGGCAAAGAGTGGCCCGCCGGCCACGACCTGGACACCTGCTTCTTTGCAGCGGGCGATGATCTGACGGGCCGACTCTCTCTGCACCACCATACCGCTGATCAAGGCGTAATCTGCCCAGGCCAGGTCTCTCCTGGTGAGCTCGGTCACATTGACATCAACCAGGCGCTTCGCCCACTCCGGCGGCAGCATGGCCGCCACGGTCAGCAGCCCCAGGGGGGGCGAAGAAGCCTTTTTGCGGATGAACTTGAGGGCGTGCTTGAAACTCCAGAAGGTATCCGGAAACTCAGGGTAGATCAATAGAACGTTCATTTTCGTGTCCTTCTACTTGGGTGGATTTTGAGCCTGGGCCTACACCCATCGAACTCAGCCAGGAATTGGCGGGCTATAGCGGCGTTATGGAGCACTGACCTGTTTTCATCAAAGACTGGCTGCGTAACTTGTGCTAATTATAGCATACCTGCCCGAAATGTTCAAGCCCCCCGACAATCTTCTGTTGTCAGGCTAGGGCAGGCCCTGGGTTCGCCGTGCCCCACCCCTCTACGTGAAACGTAGAGCGGGGGCTTCGGGATTTATGGGAAGAGACCGCTCAACTACCTATTTTCCCCAAAATCTGGTATAATAGTTTTCATGAGAGTTCTGCTCGTCAATCCGAAAACGAATCTGCCTATCGAGACACGTACTTCGCCTCCTCTGGGCCTGGCCTACCTGGGCGCCGTATCTGAGCGGCAGGGCTACTCGGTCCGCATTTATGATGGCAATGTAGAAAACATCTCACTGGAAAAGGTTCTGCGCCACTTTGCCCCCGACCTGGTAGGTATCACGGCCAACACCATCCAGGTCCAATCGGCCTGGCGGGATGCGGCCCTGGTCAAAGGGGTAGCCGACATCCCGGTGGTGTTGGGTGGCCCCCACCCTACGGTTCTACCCACAGAGTCGGTGGAACGCCCCGAAGTGGACATTGTGGTGCGAGGCGAGGGCGAGGCGACCTGGGAGGAGCTATGCCGGTGGCGGATGGCCAATAGGGAATGGCGCAAGGCCATTTCTGCCCTGCAAGCCGTGTCGGGCATCTCCTACCAGACCCCCGACGGCCAGGTGCACCATAACCCCGACCGCCCGGTGATCGAAGACCTGGACAGCCTGCCTTTTCCAGCCTATCATCTCTTTCAGATGGACCGCTACACCAATTTGCAGCCCACCGTTGACCACATCGCAGGGCCAAGCTACCCCATTCTCACCTCACGAGGTTGCCCCTATCGCTGCACCTAC
>JBBIJG010000204.1:1348-5525 GCA_037446095.1 Caldilineae bacterium | reverse complement strand
CCCGGACAGCCTGGAAAGGCTGTCCCACATCTGTTTTCGGATAGGTTCTTATCGCCAGACAAGGGCGCGGCATGAATTACCGAACGCTCTCGAGACCGGAAATCGCTGTTGTTCGATAGGATTGCGAATTAAGGAGGACACCATGTAAGAAAGTCAAATTGGGCTCGTTATCCAAAATCCAGCTTTTCACCCTTGAAGGAGGTAATGAAATGGACTTTGCAACAATGTTCAATCGCGTGATGCGGGCAGCCATGCTCGACGTCAATCTCTACGAAGAAGTAGAAGCAGACACCAGCTTGACCCAGGAGGCTCTGATAATTGTGATTCTGGTGTCCATCGCTGGCGGCATTGGCAGCTTCCTGGCGGGCCTGATAGGAGGGGGAGGTATCGGTGCTGCGGTGATCGGCCTGATCGTGGCCGTGGTCATGGGGGTGGTCGGCTACTACATCTGGGCCTACATCACCTACTTTGTCGGCACCAATCTCTTCGGTGGCACGGCCAATGTGGGCGAGATGCTGCGTACATTGGGGTATGCCAGCGGGCCGCGGGTCCTGAGCATCCTGGCCTTTATCCCGTGCCTGGGTGGCCTGGCCAGCCTGGCAGGCGCCATCTGGGCCCTGGTTACCGGTGTGATCGCCGTGCGTCAGGCTTTGGACTTTGACACGGGCAAGGCCATCATCACTGTCATCATCGGCTGGGTGATTGTTTTCATCATCACCGTAGTGGTCATGGCTGTGTTGGGACTCGGCGCCGCCGGTTTTGGTGCCGGTTTGGGTGCCTTGCAAGGACTAAGCGGCCGCTAGCCATACCCAGACCTGACAGGTCCCCAAGACCTGTCAGGTCTGGTATCAAGGTCAGAGGGAGGCTTGAGTGGATTTGTTTAATTTGTTCTGGATATTTCTCATTATCTCATCATTGCTGCCGGCTCTGCAGAAACGGATGCTAGAGGCGGCCCGCCAGCGCACGATGCGCCAACTGGAGAAGAAGCGCGGCTCGCGGGTGATCACCCTCATCCATCGCCAAGAGATGCTCAGTTTTCTGGGCATTGGCTTCTCCCGCTACATTGACATTGAGGATTCGGAACAGGTGCTGAGGGCCATTCGCCTGACGCCCAGCGATATGCCCATCGATCTGGTCCTGCACACCCCTGGTGGGCTGGTGCTGGCTGCGGAGCAAATTGCCCACGCTCTGGTGCGCCACCAGGCGCCGGTCACCGTCTTCGTACCACACTATGCCATGTCCGGTGGCACGCTCATCGCTCTGGCCGCCGACCAGATCGTTATGGATGAGAATGCCGTGTTGGGGCCAGTGGACCCCCAACTGGGTCGGTTCCCGGCCAGCTCTATTTTGAAGGTGCCTGAGATCAAAGACATCAATGAAATAGACGACGAGACTCTGATCCTGGCCGATGTGGCCAGGAAAGCCATGAGCCAGGTGCACAGGACCGTGGTGGAGATTTTGATGGCTAACAATATGCCGGAAGACAAGGCCAAAGCCATCGCCGAGGCCCTGAGCTGTGGGCAGTGGACCCATGATTATCCCATCAGCGCCGAAGAAGCGGCCAGGTTGGGTTTGAACGTGACCACCGAACTCCCTGATGAGGTCTGCAACCTGATGGAGTTATATCGTCAGGCTCCTCAGCGGCGTCCTTCGGTGCAATATATCCCCGTACCTTATCGCCGCGAAGAGCAGCCGGAGAAAGGAAAGTAGAAATGAGGGGGACATGGCGTATCGCCAGGATTTTCGGTATTGATGTCAACATTGATTCGAGCTGGCTTGTCATCTTTGTGCTGATCACCTGGACTCTGGCCGGGGCCTATTTCCCCCAGCAGTATCCTGACTGGGATAGCTGGCTGCATTGGACGGTGGGGGTGGTGACCAGTCTCCTTTTCTTCGCCTCGGTCCTGGCCCACGAGTTGGCCCACTCGTTGGTGGCCATCCGCCAGGGGGAGAAGGTGCGCAGCATCACCCTGTTCATCTTCGGTGGCGTGGCCGAAATCACCGAAGAGCCCGAAAGGGCCGGCAAAGAGTTCTTCATGGCTATTGTGGGGCCTCTCTGCAGCCTGGTCATCGCCCTGGCCTTTGGGATTTTGTGGCTGGTGGTGCGTGGGTTTTCCGAGCCGGTAGGGGCCCTGGCTCGTTACCTGTCCGTGATCAATGCCAGCCTGGCTTTCTTCAACCTGATCCCCGGCTTCCCTCTGGACGGAGGCCGGGTGCTGCGGGCTGTGATCTGGGGGCTCAGTGGCAATCTAAGGACAGCGACACTGGTAGCCTCCTGGTTCGGCCAGGGGATCGCCCTGCTGTTCATGCTGTGGGGCGTCTGGCAGGTCTTCACCGGCGCTTTCATCAACGGCCTGTGGATCGCTTTCATCGGCTGGTTCCTGCGCAACGCTTCCATCAGCGGCTATCGTCAGGTGCTCATCCGCGATCTGCTGCGGGACGTCCGGGTTGGGGATCTGATGAGCCGTGACTTTGAGACCGTCTCTCCAGCCCTCACCATCCAGCAGATTGTGGACGACTATGTCTTGCGCCGCCGCGATCACGCTTATCCCGTAGCCGAGGGCGATTACCTGCGTGGGATTATCTGTCTCCATGATGTTAAGGCCGTGCCCCGGCCGCAGTGGGCCCTGACGCTGGTGGAGGAAGTAATGACCCCCTGGAACAGGCTGGTTACCGTGTCGGTTGAGGACGACGGCAATACCGTGCTGACGTATATGAACACCCATAACATCGGCCAACTACCGGTGGTGGAGGGAAGCAGGGTCATTGGTATGCTGCGGCGCAGTGACATCCTCCGTTTCATGCAACTACGCAGCGAGCTGGGTGTTTAAAACGTAAAAAGTAAAACGTGAAGCGTGAGGGGGAAACCATGTGGAGAAGAAATTTATGGGATGAAATGCAGCGGATGCAAAGGGAACTGGACCAACTCTTGCAAGTCTCCAGGCCAAGCGGTCGCTACGCCGCCAGACCTCGCGAGCTCTGGCACCCGCCCACCGATGTCTACGAGACAGAAACCGATGTGGTGGTGCGGGTGGAAATAGGGGGGGTGGAAGAAGGGGACTTTGAGATCGCCCTGGATGGTCAACTTTTGACGATCTCCGGGGAGCGGCACGACCTGGCGGCCAAACTGGCCTATCACCAGTTGGAAATGCGCTACGGCCCTTTCTTAACCGGGGTCCGTCTCCTGCAACCCATAGATGAAACTGGCGTTGAAGCCACCTACCGCAACGGTATCCTGCAAGTCACTTTGCCCAAAGCGCGAGCCCAGCGAGTTCCGGTGACCATAGTCAGAGAGAGGAGGAAAGCGTAATGGCAGAACAGGTGCCGGAAAGCGGGAGACCTTCTTTTGAAGTCCCAAAAGAATTGCCCATCCTGCCTTTGCGCGGGGCGGTCCTTTATCCCCTGACCATCTCCCCTCTGGTGGTGACCGAGGCCCGCTCCATCAAACTGGTGGATGAAGCCACCCTGGCGAAACGTCCCATTGGCATGGTAGCCGTCAAGGAAGAGGCCACAGAAAAGAAAGAGGTGGAACCCGGGGACTTGTACAATGTGGGCACGGTGGCCGTGATCATGGGCCTGCGAAAAGCCCCCGATGGCACCGTGTTCCTCCTGGCACAGGGCATGGAGCGCATCAGAGTGCAAGAGTTTACCCAGACAGAACCCTACCTGGTGGCCCGCGTTGAAGCCGCGCCCGATCAGGTCGAAGAAACGATCGAGTTGAAAGCCCTGATGCGCAACGTGTCCGAGGCCGTCGGCCGCCTGATCTCGCTCATGCCTCAGGTGCCGAATGAGGTGGTCATGGCCATTGCCGGCATAGACGACCCCCGTCAATTGGCCTATGCCGTGGCCGTCAACCTGCGACTGGAATTGGCTGACGCCCAAAAGCTCCTGGAATTGGACAGCGTCCGAGACAAGCTGCACAAACTGATGACCCTCTTGGACCGGGAGATCGAAGTGATGGAGCTGGGGCGGAAGATCCGCACCGAGGCCCAGTCGGAGATGGAGAAGGTACAGCGGGAGTACTTCCTGCGGGAGCAGCTCAAGGCCATCAAGAAGGAACTGGGCGAGGAGGACGAGCAGGCTCTGGAGGTTGAAGAATACCGGCGCAAGATTGCCGAGGCCGGGATGCCCGAAGAGGTGGAGAAGGAGGCCCGGCGCGAACTGGACCGTCTGGCCA
>JBBIJG010000204.1:1061-1336 GCA_037446095.1 Caldilineae bacterium | reverse complement strand
CCCACCGCCGCCGCCGAATATTCTGTCATCAAAACCTACCTCGACTGGCTGACGGAGCTGCCCTGGAACGTGGCTACAGAGGACAACCTGGACATCGCCCGTGCCCGCCGCATCCTCGATGAAGACCACTACGACCTGGAGGAGATCAAGGAGCGCATTCTGGAGTACCTGGCCGTGCGCAAGATGCGCTTGGAACGGCAGCCGGAACACGAAGCCGAGAAAGAACCGACGGACTACATCCGCAAGGAGCGCCTGGGGGCCATCCTTTGCTTTGT
>JBBIJG010000204.1:0-1051 GCA_037446095.1 Caldilineae bacterium | reverse complement strand
AACCTCGCTGGGACAATCCATCGCCCGGGCCTTGGGGCGCAAGTTCGTGCGCATGAGCTTGGGCGGTGTCCGCGATGAGGCCGAAATCCGCGGCTTCCGGCGAACCTATGTGGGGGCCCTCCCAGGGCGCATCATCCAGGCCATCCGCCGGGCAGGCTCCAAAAACCCGGTCTTCATGCTGGACGAGGTAGACAAAGTGGGCACCGATTGGCGCGGCGACCCCTCCTCGGCTCTGCTGGAAGTGCTGGACCCAGAGCAGAACACCGATTTCCGCGACCATTACCTGGATGTGCCGTTTGACCTCTCGCAGGTGATGTTTATCACTACGGCTAATACCCTGACCACGATCCCCGCCCCTTTGCTGGACCGGATGGAAGTCCTGGAACTGGACGGCTACATCGAGGAGGAGAAAATCCGCATTGCGCAGCAGTACCTCATCCCCCGCCAGTTGCGGGAGAACGCCCTGCGGCCGGAGGAAATCGAGTTCACCGAAGGGGCATTGCAACGCATCATTCGTGATTACACTCGCGAGGCCGGAGTGCGCAACCTGGAGCGCCAGATTGGCGCCATATGTCGCAAGGTCGTCACCAAAGTGGCCGAAGGCCATATCGGGACCATCGTGGTGAGGGAGGACGACGTGCCCGAGTATCTGGGCAAGCCCAAGTTCTTCTCCGAGGTGGCCGAACGCACCGAGATCCCCGGCGTGGCCACCGGCCTGGTGGTGACGCCGGCAGGCGGTGACATCACCTTTGTGGAAGCGACCCGCATGAAAGGCAAGGGCGGGTTCACCATCACCGGCCAATTGGGCGAGGTAATGAAGGAGTCGGCCCAGGCCGCACTGAGCTACATCCGGGCCAAGGCCAAAGAGTTAGGCATTGACGAAGACATCTTTGCCGAAAGTGACATCCACATCCACGTGCCGGCCGGGGCGATCCCCAAGGACGGCCCCTCGGCCGGGGTGGCCATCGCCACAGCCCTGGCTTCGCTCTTCACGGGCCGGCCTGTCCGCTCGGACCTGGCCATGACCGGCGAGGTCACTTTGCGTGGTCAG
>JBBIJG010000203.1:0-5525 GCA_037446095.1 Caldilineae bacterium | reverse complement strand
GGCCCTGAAACTCAAAGAGATCAGCTACATCCATGCCGAGGGCTATCCGGCCGGTGAGATGAAGCATGGCCCTATCGCCCTGATTGACGAGCGGATGCCGGTGGTGGCTATTGCTGTCAGGGACAAAGTTTACGAGAAGATGGTCAACAACATTGAGCAGGTCAAGGCGAGGGGAGGCACGGTCATTGCCCTGGCCACCGAGGGCGATGCAGACATTGCCAGGAAGGCTGATCACGTCCTCTACATCCCACAGACCTCGCCGCTCCTCACGCCGGTACTGGCCGTTATCCCTCTGCAACTGCTGGCCTACCATATCGCCGTGCGTCGTGGCTGCGACGTGGACCAGCCGAGGAATCTGGCCAAATCGGTGACGGTGGAGTGAGGGGGTTTGGCGGGACACCTCTAATTACAGCGAGCGTTCCGGAAAGTAGCAGGTGACGGTCAGGTGACCGTCACCTCATTTTTGCAAGCGTTCACAAAAATTCTTGACAAAAGCCTTATAATATGGTAAAATTAAAATTGCAAGCGTTCACAAAACGTTCTCGCAGGTGGAAAACCCCCGTAAATTTCCCTTTTGTGAACGTTTTCATCATAAATTAGCTCAAGAAAGCCTTCCATTTCATTCAAATAAGGATAAAATTGTGAACGTTCACATTACTGAAAAGGAGCCCTCGTGAAGAAAAGCTCTAACAACGTGACCATCATTGATGTCGCGAGCGAAGCCGGTGTCTCCTACACCACTGTCTCCCGAGTGATCAACAACAAAGAAAATGTCAGGCCGGAAACGCGAGAGCGGGTTCTGATGGCGATGACACGCCTGGGCTACGTGGTGGACCAACGCGCGCGGAGCCTAGCGGGTGGGCGATCGCAAGTCATTGGACTGCTGGTCCACGACGTAGGGACCAGCTACATCGGAGAGATCATCCGTGGCATTGACGCAGAACTGGCCTCGGCTCAATACGACCTCATACTCTACACCACCCATCGGCGCAAGACCAAAGAATCAGCTTATGTGGCCACCCTCACCCGAGGCCTGGCAGATGGGTTGCTGCTGGTCCTGCCCCGCAATCCAGGGGCCTATCTGGAAACCCTGCGCCAATATCACTTTCCCCACGTCCTGATTGATCACCGGGGCCTGGATGAAGAGACCCCGGCCGTGGCGGCAGCAAATCGGCAGGGTGCATACAATGCCACAAAGTATTTGATTGAACTGGGACACCAACGTATTGGGTTTATCACTGGGGCGATGGATCAGGTATGCGCTCAAGACCGTTTGGAGGGATACAAAGCCGCGCTGGTAGATCATGGGATTGCTTTCGATCCGGAACTGGTGTACGAAGGGGATTTCTTTCAACCTTCAGGCTACACTGGAGCCAGCGCCTTGCTGGAGCTCCCCCGCCCGCCCTCCGCCATTTTTGCTTCCAATGACGTGTCGGCCTTTGGCGTGATGGAGGCTGTACGTGAGCATCATCTCCACATTCCCGAGGATATATCGGTTGTGGGTTTCGATGACATTCCTCAGGCTGCTCACGTTCATCCCCCTCTCACCACGGTGCGACAGCCGTTAGAAGAGATGGGCCGTATCGCTACGCGCATGTTGCTGGAATACATCGCGGATCCACACCTCCCCGTCGAGCGCGTAGAATTACCCACAGAACTCGTGATCCGGCAGTCATGTCAGCCTCCTAAATCGTGGGAGGGGGGTGGTTGAGTAACTGTTCAGATTCGGCTCGCAAGGACAGCCTGAACAGTTACGCGGTTGAAATCGCGCCAGGGAGGGCGCTTCGTGCCGGGCGACCGCAGGCGGTCGCTGTAGCCGTGTCCACGCGGGGCCTCTCCTGAGCGGAGCGAAGGCCGGACGCCCGGCTAAAAGCCCGTCAGAGGCGATTTCAATCGCTGAAAGTTTCATGGGGAGAAGGGAGGTGAGAGGAGGAAGGTAGGTAACGTCGAAGAAGGGAGGAGGTGATTGAGGAATTGGGAGCCATGCGATGAAAAAAAGGCATACAAGTCTTCACCCCGGCGGATTTCCAGTAGGGAAGACCTGTATGCGCGAGTCGTGCGGAGCAAAACTCCACACAAAATACAGTTTACCAGACTTCTCTACTGAAGTCAAGAAGGAAGGAGAGAAAGCGATGCGTAAGTCAATTCTGTTGAGTCTGCTGGTGGTTTTGAGCCTGGCGGTCGCCTGCGCACCAACTCCCGCTGCCCCGACTGCGGCTCCTCCAACCGAGGCACCCACTAAGGCGCCGGAAAAAGTCAAATTCACCTGGTGGCACATCCAGACCGCGGAAACGGAAAAGGCACTATGGCAAAGGCTGGCCGACGAGTACATGGCTGCCCATCCGAATGTCACCATTGAAATCACGGTCATGGAAAACGAGGCCTTCAAAGCCAAGATGACCACAGTCATGCAGTCCGGCAATCCCCCCGATCTGTTCCAGAGTTGGGGCGGTGGCGTGATGAATGAATACGCCAAGGCTGGTTTGCTTAAGGACATCACCTCTTACCTCGATGCGGATGGTGGTGCCTGGCGCGCGACCTTCTCGCCCGGCGCCTTAGGGGTGTACAGCTTCGAGGGAAAGAACTACGGTGTGCCGCGCGACATGGGCATGGTCGGCTTCTGGTACAACAAAGATCTGTTCGCTCAAGCTGGTATCCAAGAGCCGCCCAAGACCTGGACTGAGCTTCTGGATGTGGTGAAGAAGCTCAAGGCGGCCGGCATTACACCTATTGCCCTAGGCGAGGGGGATAAGTGGCCCGGTGCTTTCTGGTGGGAATACCTGGCCGTTCGCATCGGTGGCAAGGCCGCCTTTGACGCGGCTTATTCCCGGAAAGGCTCTTTCACTGATGCCCCGTTCGTCGAAGCGGGCAAGAAGCTTCAGGAACTCATCGCCCTCGAGCCCTTCCAGGAGGGCTTCCTGGGCGCGACCTGGGGCGATGAGGCCACCCTGATGGGTAACGGCAAGGCGGCCATGGATTTGATGGGGCAGTGGGCTCCCGGTGCCTTCGCTGACAACAGCGTCGACAAAAAGGGTCTGGGCGACAAGGCAGGCTGGTTCCCCTTCCCGGTGGTTGAGGGAGGCGCCGGTGACCCAGCTGACGCCCTCGGGGGTGGCAACGGCTTTGTCGTCGGCAAGAATGCTCCGCCCGAGACAGTAGACTTCCTCAAATACATCAGCAGCGTGGATTCGCAAAGGGAGCAAGCCAAGATCGGCCTCTCCGTGCCGGTGGTCAAAGGCGCCGAAGACGCGCTGACCGATCCTCTGCTCAAGCTCGTCCAGCAAGGTGCGGCTGCGGCGAAATACTTCCAGCTCTACTACGATCAAGCGCTGCCTCCAGCGGTTGGCTCTGCCGTGAACGATGCCGTTCAGGGGCTTTTTGCCGGCACCCTGACGCCTGAACAAGCTGCCCAAGCGATTGAAGATGTCGCCGCTCAAGAACTGAAGTAAGGTCAAATTGCAAAGTGCGGGGATTGGGCCTCCGTCATGCTCAATCCCCGCACTTGTTACTGGCAGAGGAGATACGTCATGAAAACCGCTTCGGCCCGCGAAGAGGCCCTGCGACTACGTCAAGAGACGCGCCTCTCTCGCCGCGCCCAAGACAAACTGACTGTGGCTTTGTTCTTATTCCCATCTCTTGTGCTCTTCTTTATCTTTCTCACCTATCCGATTGCTCAATCCGTATATTATAGTTTCTTCAACTGGAAGGGCTTTGGTCCTGCCGTTGATTTTATCGGGCTGGACAACTACAAACGGATTCTGACCGATCGAATCTTTATGAAAGCGGTGGGGAATGGTCTGTTGATTGTGGGGTTGTCTCTGACGATTCAATTGCCAATGTCCCTGGCGTTGGCGCTTATGGTCGGGCGCGATTTACCCGGGCGTGCCTTTTTCCGCACCATCTTTTTCATGCCTTACGTGCTTTCCGAAGTCATCACCGGCATTATGTGGTTGAGCCTCTATAATCCCGATCCAGAGCGAGGCTTTATCAATGCAGTTTTGACCCTTATCCCAGGGGTCCAGCCCCAACCCTGGTTGGGCGATCCGGATATGGTCCTGGTGTGCCTGTTTGTCGTTCTGACCTGGAAATACTTTGGGTTCCACATGTTACTGTACATGGCCGGCCTGCAAAACATCCCTCAGGAAATTGAAGAGGCCGCCCGAATAGACGGGGCGAATAGACGACAATTGATCACTTATGTCACTTTACCTCTGCTTGGCGATACCATCCGCACCTCTGTCTACCTCTCTGTTTTGGGATCGTTGCAGCAATTCGCCCTGGTCTGGATTATGACCAAGGGCGGGCCAGTGAATGCCAGCGAAATGATGGCCACTTATATGTACCGCTTCGGCTTTGTGCGTTTCTGGCTGGGATACGGTTCCGCTGTCGCTATCGTAATGTTATTGATTTCTCTAGCCTTTTCGTTGACTTACCAGCGCCTGGTGCGCCAGCCGGAGTACCTGGGCAGCGTCTAGAAAGGACTGGTTTATGGCGATGACCCATCCACAGCGAAGCAGCACCTGGCGAAAAAACTGGCCGAGGTTTTTTCAGTATCTGGTCCTCTCCTTGTTCGTGCTGATCATCTTAGTGCCCATCGTCATGCTGGTTTTTGGCGGACTGAAGACCCGCGGTGAGTTCATGACCCGCCCTTACACACCCCCTATCCCTCCCCACTGGGAAAATTATGCCAAGATTTTGAGTAGAGAGTCGTCGTTCTGGATTATGCTACGCAATAGCTTTGTGGTCATGCTGGCGACGACGAGCGGTGTCGTGCTCGTTTGCAGTCTGGCCGCCTTTGTGTTCGCCCGGATGGAATTCCGGGGCAAGAGCCTGGCTTTCAACCTGTTCACCTTGGGCCTCATGTTCCCTATTAACATCGCTATCTTGCCAGTCTATCTTGTGCTGCGCCAAATGGGGCTGACCAATAATCTTTGGGGGGTCATCCTGGTACAGGTTGCATTTCAGTTGTCCGGCAACATCATGATTCTGCGTGGGTTCTTTATGGCTATTCCTAGCTAGCTGCAGGATGCAGCTTACATAGACGGTTGTAGTGCCTTTGACTTTTTCTGGCGTATCTTGCTCCCGCTGGCGCGCCCGGCGCTGTCGGCGGTCGCGGCATTGACCATGGTCGTCAGTTGGAACGATCTCCTCGTGCCTTTGGTGGTGATAGACAAGGATACGCTTTGGACTTTGCCCCTGGGCACGATGCAATTCCAGGGTCAATATGGCCAGGATTTGGCGCTGGTGGCGGCTTTCGTCACTCTATCTGCGATACCCGCCGTCGTCTTTTACCTGTTCGCTGAGCGGCAGATTGTGTCCGGGTTGACTGCTGGCGCGCTCAAGGGGTAAACCACACTCATGAAGCGATGCGTCACCTTCTCTACCATGCTCTTGTTCGTCCTGTCCTCTTGGCTGGCAAGCTGTGGCCTTGTTACAAGTATGCCACCTGACTACAATACGAAGGAACCTTCCATACCCGCTCCAATTTCCACTCCGACTGCCGCACCGACCCCGGTAGGAGCTTT
>JBBIJG010000202.1:3779-5547 GCA_037446095.1 Caldilineae bacterium | reverse complement strand
CAAGACCGAGAAGAGGGCAGCGGGCGAGGCTTTGAAGCGGGCCAGAGTGGAATCAACCAACTCTTTCACTTTGGAGTCGCCGCGAGCATAGGCCACCACCATGCGGGCCAGCGGGCCGACCTCGTAAACCTGGCCGTCATAGCGGGGGGCCTTCAGCCAGGAGTAGGCTCCTTCTTTGTGCGGCTGAGGTTCAGTCATACCCTGAGCGGGATTCCGGCCCGTGGTGGCATCGGCATACCAGGAGTGCTTGACCTCTTCGGCGATTTTGGCCGGATCCACCTCCCTGACTTTAAGCTCAGTAGAGACAGTACCCGACTTGAGCAGTCGGTCTCGCTTAAGCAGGTTGGGTTCGTGGCCATCCAGGTCGAAGGCGCCGTAGGCCAGCAGGTTGCCGCAGCAAGCACCTATCTCGAAGTAATCAGGGTAGTTCTCGGCCACAGCCAGGACATCGGGAATATAAACGTTGTTAATGAAATCTCTGAGCTCGTTCAACCGCCACAGGAAAGCGGCGATCTTGTCCACGGTAGGGGTTGAGGTCACTCCGCCGGGCACGATGCCCATGTCATGAGGCATCTTGCCGCCGAAGATGGCCAGCATCTCGTGGGCCTTGCGCCGCGCGTTCAAAGCTTCCAGGTAGTGGGCCGTGGCCTGTCGGTTCATCTCATCGGACAGGCGGTAATCCCCTTCGTAGCGCGGGACGAAAGGTCCCAGTGCCCCCCGCCCAAGGAAATCCTTCACGGCATTCAAAGCCGGGTCGTGGCCTTCATAGCCGGCCACTTTGGTCACATCCACGTAATCCAGGGCTGCCAGGTGGTAAAAGTGCAGGATGTGCGACTGGATATAGTTGGAGCCCAGGATCAGGTTACGGATGATGCGCCCGTTGTCAGGGATCTTGTCGGCAATGCCGAAGGCGCTGTCCAGGTTCAAGGTGGCAGCGGTGGCGTGAATGGCCGGGCACACCCCGCAGATGCGTTGGGTGATACGTTGTGCGTCGCGGGGATCTCGCCCCCGCAGGATAATCTCGAGGCCACGAAACAGCGTGCCCGAACTGCGGGCCTCTTTCACCTGGCCGTCATCTACAATGGCTTCGATCTTCAGATGCCCTTCGATACGGGTGATAGGGTCAATGACGATTTTGCCCATAGGGCTCATTCCTCCTTAAAATACTTTCTTTGAGAGCGATTAACTTTCGGGCCTCGTCCAGAGACTGGATCATCTCCTCTCATGTCTGCGATGACTTCTCGGGACTCATTTGCGTTTCTAGTTTTACGTTCCGATTTGGTCTTAGCCATCGCTATCGTCTCACCTACTGGGCGCCGATGTTGGGTATGGCTTCGTCGGTGATTTTCTCATAGAAGGGGGAGACCACGTCAGGAAAACCGGGCTCGCAGCAGCCGATGCAGGGGGAACCGTTGCCGATACACCAGTTCACCCCGTTGTTCCACAGGCGGGTCGGGCAGTCGGCGTGGGTGACGGGACCTTTGCAGCCCAACTCGTAGAGACAATAGGGGTCGCTCAGTTTCTTGGCAAACTTACCCTCGTCAAAGTAAGCACGGCGAGGACAGTTCTCGTGGATCAGGTCTCCGAAGAAGAGCTTGGGGCGGAGATGCACGTCCAGATCCTCGGGGGAGGGAAGGCCGTTGAGCAGGATGCTGGCCACCGTGCCCACGAACCAATCGGGGTGAGGCGGACAGCCGGGGACGTTGATGAGAGGCGTCGTGATACCTCGCGCGGCAAACACCTCCCGCCCGCTCTGACACCGGGTGGG
>JBBIJG010000202.1:0-3742 GCA_037446095.1 Caldilineae bacterium | reverse complement strand
AGGCGGCACAGGTACCCATAGCGATCACGGCCAGGGCTTCGCGCCCCAAAGATTCCACATGGGAGAGCATGGAGATGGGCTCCCCATCGTTCTCACCGATGACACAGTGGACGCCGTTATGGGCGACGGGCACGGCTCCTTCCACCACCAGCAGGTAGCCGCCCTTCAGGTTTTGCTCGGCCTCCTCCAACACCTAGATGACCGCATCTCCCGCACCGGCCATCACGGTAGGATGAAATCTGAGATTGATGTGTCTGCCGGGAATGACCTCGTCCACCAACACGTTGCGGACGTTGGGGCTAACCGCGTTCAGCAGGGAGACGGCACAGCCACTACAGCCGGCTCCCTGCAACCAGATCACAGGGTATTCCTGCGTTTTGGGCTTTCTCATGTCCTTCCTCCAAAAGATTTCTGATAGATTTTACCACATCCGGGATATTTGTGCAACAAGGCACAAATCAGGAGCTAAGCCGGAGGTCCTCCCTCACAATGCGGCGTGGGCCGCCATCGCGGCTGGTGGACCAGTCTTTAACCGGGTTGATTTGCATCATGAGGTCCAGCCTGCCCAGGGCTTTAAGACGGTCGTAGATGAGTTGCCAAGCGCAATCCAGGTTGGGGTCAACCTCGCATTTGCCCCTTTGCGAGCCGCCGCAGGGGCCATTGAGCAGGCTCTTGGAGCAGCGGGCGATGGGGCAAATACCGCCGGTGAGGGCCAGGACGCAGTTGCCACAGGCCTGGCAACGCTCGTGCCAGACCCCCTGCTCTACAGGCTGGCCCAGGAAGGTGGTATTGAGGCCGGGCAGGGTGATTTTCTCCGGAAACTGCTCGGTCAGGGTCTGCACGCCGATGCCGCAGGCCAGAGAGAGGACGACATCAGCCTTTTTGATCTGCTCGGCTATCTCTGCATTGTACTCGTACTCGCACTGGCGTTGCACCGTCGCTTCGGCAATTTCCTTGTTTTGGCCGTCGAGCCGGGTCGCCATACGCAAGGCCGAGGCCAGGATGCCGACCTCTTTCTCTCCGCCGGCAAAGCAGACGGTGACGCAGGTGCCGCAGCCGACTATCAGGACTTTGTCATACTCGGCAATCATGGCCTTGATCTCTTCGAGGGGCTTCTGTTCGCCTACAATCATAGCTTAGACCTCCAATCAAGTTAACCAACGATCACACTATCTCTGACTGCTCGCAGAAAGGTCAGGCAGTTAACAATTTTAATATCCTGAAATATTTTGCAAAAAGACCCTGGTGCGTTCGTCGGCTGACAGGTGACGTCATTCCTGGGATAGGGCGTCCACCCCACCAGCATGGCTAGGGTTTGAAGGGAGACTCAGTAGACCTCCCTCCCAACGGATTGGGCCCCAGTGCCTGGATGCGCCCTGTCATCTCGGTGGCGATTTCGGCGAAGCGGGCTCCCTCGGCTGAGGAAAGGAAGTACATCTCCAACCGCTCGCCGCCCAGGCCGATCTCATCGAGCAGTTTCTTGGCGTATTTCACCCGCCGCTCGGCGTTGACATTACCATCCAGGTAATGACAGGTTCCCTTCAGTCAGCCGGCCACGAAAACGCCGTCGGCCCCCCGCTCGAAGGCCCTGAGGGCATACAGGATGTCGAACTTGCCGGTACAGGGCAGCTTGACGATTTTGACGTTGGTCGGGTATGAGAGGCGCATCGAGCCGGTCAGGTCGGCAGCGGCGTAGGCGCAGTAGTGACAACAGAAGGCCAAAATTTGGGGTTCGAATTCGGTCATAGAGAACTCCTTTTCTTCTCCATCTTCAGACCGCGATACAGGTTCAGATGGGCTCGGCTCTCCACATCAAGCTGGCCCTCATTTCAGGGGACGGTCACCTGACCCACCGGGAGCGTCTGGGGCCATTTCGCCGGACTCCACTTCTGAGTTATCTGAACAGTCACCTTCCGAGCCTGCGAAGCTTTTTTCCCAGAGGGCTAGCAGGCTGTCGGAGTAAACCAGGTGAAGCGTCTTTGGAGCCCTGGAATGGAGGCTTTATCGGGTGTAATGGCCAGATTCCGGCTGAAGCCTCCACTCCGTAATGTCTCTCCGACAGGCTCCTAGGCCGCCAACAATTCCACGAACAATGCTTCTGCTTTGGCCATGATCTGCTCATCGCGGTAGTGTTGCAGTTGGATGGCTTTGGCCGGGCACTCGGCGGCACAGGAGCCGCAGCCCTGACAGGCGGCAGCGGCAATCTCGGCTACCCCCAGGATGCCCCCGGCGCCTTTCTTAGCCGGGTTCATGCGTGGCACGTCGTAGGGGCAGATGCGTACACAGGTCAGACAGCCGGTGCACTTTTCCTCGTCCACCACGGCCACTACTCCGCCTACCTGAAGCCTGTCCTTGGAGAGGATGGTCGCCGCCCGGGCTGCCGTGGCATGGGCCTGAGCAATAGCCTCGTCAATGAATTTGGGGTAATGAGCTACGCCGCAGAGGAAAATGCCCTCCGCCGGAAAGTCCACCGGACGCAATTTGACATGGGCTTCCAGGAAGAATCCCTCCAGCGTGCAGGAAAATTTCAGGAGTTTAGCCAGCTCCTGGCTGCCCTCGGCCGGCACCATCGCCTCGGACAGGACCAGCAGGTCCGGCGTCAAGGCGATAGAGGTTTGCAGAATGGGGTCGTTGACAATCACCTGCAACTGTCCGTTGTTCTTCCGCACTTGAGGTTTGTTTTCATCGTCGTACCGGAGGAAGATCACACCCTGCTCACGCGCCTGAGTGTAGAAAGCTTCTTTGAAGCCGTAGGTGCGCATGTCTTTATAGAGGATGTAGACATTGGCCTCCGGATTACGCGCCTTGATGGCCAGGGCGTTCTTAAGGGCCACTGTACAGCAGACACGACTGCAATAGAAGTGGGGAGCATCTTCCACACCGTCGTCCCAAGGGCCGACGCACTGGACCATCACCACGGAACGGCAGGTGTCTATCACTTTTCCCCTATCTTCTATGATCTTTTCCAAATCGCCCTGGGTGATAATCCGGCTATCCTGCCCCAGGAGATATGCGTTGCCCCGGTGCTCTCGTCCGCCCGTGGCGACGATGGTCACGCCATGCTCAATGAGGCGCTGGGTGGGACTGTCCACACTGGCCACTGTGGTTTTGAAATTGCCCACGAAGCCGCTGGATTTGACCACCTGGTGGCCGGTCAGCACCTGGATGCGGGGATTAGCCCGGATCCGGCCGCTCAGTTCCTTCAGGTAAGCCTGGGGGTCGCTGCCATCGGCGGTGTAGTAGATCTGGCGCAGCCGACCGCCCAGCTCCCGCTCTCGCTCCACCAGGTAGACTCCAAAACCTTGCTCGGCCAGGTTCAGGGCCGCCGTCATGCCGGCCACGCCACCACCTATCACCAGGGCCTCATGGCTCAGACTCTGGGGTTCGGTGTAGAGAGGCATCAACAGGCGCGCCCGGCCTACAGCCATACGGGTCAGGTCTTTGGCTTTGGCCGTGGCCGCCTCAGGCTCGCCAGCGTGCACCCAGGAGTCTTGATCGCGGATATTGGCCATCTCGAAGAGGTAAGGGTTCAGTCCGGCCTGGCGGATCGTATCCTGGAAGAGAGGTTCATGGGTGCGGGGCGTGCAGGCGGAGACGATGATGCGGTTGAGCCTGAATTCTTTAATGCGCTCCTGGATGAGCTTCAGGGAATCGGCCGAACAGGTGTAGATGGTATTCTCGGCGTGGACCACGTCGGGCAGGGTCTTGGCGTATTCTACGACTTCATGCACGTCCACCACAC
>JBBIJG010000201.1:0-5558 GCA_037446095.1 Caldilineae bacterium | reverse complement strand
TTCTGATGTTTTTGGGTGGTATCACCATCCTCAGTTTTCTCTCGGCCACGCGGGGCAGCCTGACCGAATGGTGGCTCCATCTCTTGCAGCAGGGCTTTGGCTGGGGTGTCTACGTGGTGCCTTTCGGGATGGGCGCGGTGGGTTTCTGGCTCCTGGTCAGACATTTCGAAAGGCGTCCGGAGCTCAGCCGGGAGAAGGGGATAGGCGCTGTGTTGCTGTTCCTCACCATCCTGGCTGCTTTCCATCTCTTCTCTTTCCCGGCCCATCCTGAACGGCTGGCAGCCCAGGGAGGCGGCGGGGGTTACCTGGGTTGGTTGCTCAGCCAGGTCCTGGTGGCCGGTATAGGGAAGGTGGGAGCCTGCGTGATGGTCCTGGCTTTGATGGTGGCTGCTTTCATTTTGCTTTCCGGCCTTTCCCTGATCGAGATAGGGCAGTTGATCAGAAGGGGATGGCTGGGCCTGGTGGACTTCTACCGCTATCGTTTTGCCAGCTTCAGGGCCAGGTCTCTCCCCGGCGCAGCAGAGGAGGAGGCGCCAGCGCGGCTCATGGAGCGCTTCATGCCTTCTGCGGCTGGCCCCGGCGGTGACCAGATGGCATCTGCCCGCCCACTCCCTCTGCCCTCCCAGCGTGGCTCTCTCTTCCCCCGCATCATTGGCGGTCCCAGCCCGGAGTGGCGACTACCAGACATTAAGGAGATTCTGGAAGAGAGCCTGGAGCAGGAGATCAGCCAGGCCGAAATTCGGGCCAAGGTCAAAATTATAGAGGAAACTCTGGCCAGTTTTGGCGTGGCGGCCAAGGTGGTGGAGGTCAACCAGGGGCCTACGGTGACCCAATTCGGCGTGGAGCCAGGTTACGTGGAGCACAGGGATAGCAGCGGGCGTGTCAAACGGGTCAAGGTCAAGGTCTCCAAAATCAGCGCCCTGGCCAATGACCTGGCTCTGGCTCTGGCTGCCTCACCCATCCGTATCGAAGCTCCCGTGCCCGGCCAGCCCATCGTGGGCATCGAGGTACCTAACTCGGAACCGTCGCTGGTTGCCCTGCGCAGCGTGATGGAATCCGAGGCCTTTCGTCGGTTAGATTCCAAACTCAAGATCGCTCTGGGCCAGGATGTCGCCGGTCAGGCAGTGGTGGCAGACCTGGCTACCATGCCCCACCTCCTCATTGCCGGAGCCACCGGCTCGGGCAAATCGGTCTGTATTAATGCCATCGTGGCCTGCCTCTTGTGCAATAATACCCCTGACACGCTGCGCCTGCTCATGATTGACCCCAAAATGGTCGAGCTGACCAACTACAATGGCATCCCTCACCTGATCCGCCCCGTGGTGGTCGAACTGGAAGAGGTGGTCAGGGTGCTGCACTGGGCCACCAAAGAGATGGACCGCCGCTATCGGCTGTTTGCCGAGGCTGGCTCCCGCAACATCGAAAACCACAACGAGAATCTGAAAGCGCGGGGCAAGGCTCCCTTACCTTACATTGTGGTGATCATAGATGAACTGGCCGATCTGATGATGGTCTCTCCGGACGAAGTGGAGCGCTCCATTTGCCGCATCGCCCAAATGGCGCGGGCCACGGGCATCCATCTGGTCATCGCCACCCAGCGGCCCAGCGTGGACGTGGTCACCGGTCTGATCAAGGCCAACTTCCCGGCCCGCATCAGCTTTGCCGTCACTTCGCAGGTGGATTCGCGAGTGGTCCTGGACATGGGAGGAGCGGAGCGGTTGTTGGGCCGGGGCGACATGCTCTACATGGCCTCCGATTCCAGCAAGCTGGTCCGGCTGCAGGGCTGCTTTGTCTCCGACCGGGAGCTGAATCGCCTAGTCCACTATTGGAAGGGCCTTCGCCTGCCCCAGGACCTTAAGCCGGAGGATGTGGTTCAACAGCCACTGTGGGCCGACTTTATCGCCAAGGAGCAGGAAGCCGCAGAAGCCGACGATCTGCTGGATAAGGCCATCGAAGTAGTGCGCAAACAGGAGCGAGCCTCCATCTCCCTTTTGCAGCGACGGTTGCGCATCGGTTACTCGCGGGCGGCCCGCCTGATTGACTTGATGGAGGAACGGGGTATCATCGGCCCTGAGGAAGGTGCCGGCCGGGGACGAAGGGTTCTGATCGCTGGGACTCCTTCCTCCCCCCACAGCGGTTTAAGGGCAGAGTAAGAGCCAGTCTGAAAACCCCAGGACACCAAGGGTGTTCTTTCGTGGTAGATTTTTCAGGCAAGCTCTCAGCAACTCGACCGGGAGGTAAACCGTTTGAATGCACCGGGCTTTGTCGAGAAACTGACCCATGCGGTCACGGCCAACAGAAGTCTACTATGTGTTGGCTTGGATCCCCATCCCTCTTTCCTGCAAACCTCAACCTCGGAACCTGACCCGATTTTCGCTTTCAACAAAACCATTATTGACGCCACGGCTGAGCTGGTCTGCGCCTATAAGCCCAACATGGCCTTCTATGAAGCGCACGGGTTGGAAGGGCTGGCAGCGCTACGCCGGACCATCGAATACATCCATGAGATGACGGAGGTGCCGGTGATCCTGGACGCCAAGCGGAGTGACATCGGCTCCACCGCCGAGGCCTACGCCAGAGCTGCTTTCGAGGTGTGGGGAGCGGATGCGGTCACCGTGAACCCCTATTTGGGCCATGATGCGGTGCAGCCTTTCACCGCTTATGCCGCCAAAGGCGTCTTTGTGCTGTGTCACACTTCCAACCCTGGCGCCACCGACCTGCAGACGCTGGACTGTGGGGGACGGCCCCTCTACCAGGTGGTGGCCGAGCAGGCCACCCGCTGGGGCGCGAACGTTGGCCTGGTGATGGGAGCCACCTACCCCCAGGCGTTGCGGGCGGTACGGGAGATAGCTCCGCAGACGTGGATCCTGCTGCCGGGGATCGGCGCCCAGGGAGGCGACCTGGAAGCCGCCCTGGCCGCCGGCCTGGATGCGCAAGGGGCAGGCGTCATTGTCAGCGCCTCACGCAGTATCTATGCGCCAGACCCTTGCGCTGCCGCCCAGGAGTTGCGCCGTCGGATCAACACGGCCCGGCAAAGGGCCAAACCCTTTATCTCCCCATCGCCTTGGGAACGCCTGGCGCTGACGCTGGCCGACATGGGCTGCGTGCGCTTTGGCGACTTTACCCTGCGTTCAGGCCAGCGTTCGCCCATCTACATTGACTTACGGCTGCTGATTTCCTACCCTAATGTCCTGCGCGATGTGGCCCGCGCCTACACTCAGTTGCTTCGTCCCCTGGCCTTCGACCGCCTGGCAGCCATCCCTTATGCCGCCCTGCCGATTGGGACGGCGGTGGGCCTGGAATTGGGATGTCCTCTCATCTACCCTCGCCAGGAGGTTAAAAGCTATGGCACCCGCCGGTTGGTAGAAGGTGAATTCCAGACAGGCGAGTGCGTCGTTGTCCTCGACGACCTGATTACCACCGGGGCCAGCAAGCTGGAAACCATCGCCCTTCTGGAGGAACTGGGCCTGCGGGTGGAAGATGTCGTCGTCCTCTTGGACCGCGAGCAGGGAGGACGGGAGTACCTGGAGGAACGGGGCTATCGCTTACATGCTGTCTTCAGGCTGGGAGAGATGCTGGACGTTCTGGCCCAGTGTGGCCGCATCTCGACAGCACAGCGAGAAGAAGTGAAGGCCTTTCTGAGAGGGAGCCCAAGGCTATGACCCAGCCTGAGCTTGCCGTTGACCTCTGTGGGGTCCATCTCCCTAACCCTCTGATCCTGGCGGCCGGCATCCTGGGAACAGGGGCTGAGCTCTTGGAGAGAGTGGCCAGGGCCGGGGCCGGGGCGGTGACGACCAAGTCGTGTGGCCCGGCGCCCCGGGCCGGCCATCCTAACCCGACCGTGTTGGATTGGGGCCATGGCCTGATCAATGCCATTGGGCTGGCCAACCCTGGCGTCGAGAGGATGGAGGCCATTCTGAGGGACGCCAAAAGTCGTCTGGAACCCCTGGGCGTGCCCCTCATCGCCAGCATCTTTGCCGAAACGGTGGAGGGCTTTGCTGAGATGGCCCGCCGGGTAAGCCAGGCCGGACCGGATTTCATTGAAGTGAACATCTCCTGTCCCAACGTGGCTGCCGAATTCGGGCGCCCTTTCGCCACTGACCCGGATAGCGCCGCTGCCGTGACCAGGGCGGTGAGAGGGGCGACAGACCTGCCGGTTATCGTCAAGCTTTCCCCTGACGTGACCGATATCGCAGCCATCGCCCGGGCGGTGGAAGCAGCCGGAGCCGACGCCATCGCGGCCATCAACACTGTGGCCGGCATGGTCATTGATGTGGACTGCGGCCAGCCGATCCTGGCCAATCGGGTGGGGGGCCTTTCGGGGCCGGCCATCAGGCCCATCGCTGTGCGTTGCGTCTACGCAATCTGTCAGGCTGTGGGCATACCGGTCATCGGTCTGGGCGGCATAGTGGAAGGCCGGGATGCCATAGAGATGATCATGGCCGGGGCTACGGCCGTAGGCATCGGGTCCGCCGTTTATTACCGGGGATTAGATGCTTTCGGGAAAATCGCCCAGGAGATGATTTCTTTCATGAGCGAACACGGCCACAAGGCCCTGGCCGACCTTAGAGGGATGGCCCATCTGGGAAACCGGTCAGCGGCGTAGCAACGCCGGAAAGTGCTCAGAGCGTTGGAGGAGGAAGAAGCGAAGAGGAAATAAGCGAATGGCGAATAGCGAATGACGAATGAGTGTGCGTTAGGATAGAGAGCCAATCAATAGAGTCGTTGCGTAATTATTAAGGTGGGGCAGCAGCCAAGCGGCGGTCAATATGACGGACGACCAGTCCCACAACCAGAGGGAAAATCCGGTTAACCAGAATCTGGGTCTTGATGGTATGGGCTTTCTTCGCTCTTGTCCAGGTTGAACAGCAACCCCAATACCCGGCAACTGGGGTAGACCCGCAGCCAAGTCAACGTCAGTAGGAGACGGTTCCGCAAGACATGGCGGAACTTGCGCCCAGCCCCACGCTTGCGTTTGCGGTTAGGGCGTGCTAACCGGCGGTCTTCTGCGGCTGGGTAGACTTGTTCGACCTCGGTGTACAACTGGTCGAATTCTTCTACACTCAGGCCGGTCAATGACCGAAACTCTTCTGGCTTTGTGCTGACAGTTTCGTAGGTAAGCATGATAGTAGCTTACCACAAAGCCGCTTATTACGCAACGACTCTATTAAGTGATACCCATAGGAAATCGGACTTTGAACACCAAGTTTGTTGTGCGAGGGTTGCTTCTTGCGTTGCCGGTGGCAGTGATCGCCTCAGCCCTCGCTCTGGTGATGATTCGATTGCAGATCGGCCAGCCACTCGACCCGACGCCATTGCCGCCCACCATCCTCGCGTCGCGCGGCGAGATGCCGGCCGGGCCAGTCGGCTTGCAGGAGTGGGCCCAGTATCAGGGCCAGCCGTATACTTTGGCAGGGAGTGGGTTCCTGATTCTGTTGAGTGAGGGCAAGGTTGTGGGAGTGACCACAGCGCACAGTGTTGCCATTGGCGATCCCGACCGTCCACTCGAAAGAATCGCGCTGGGTGTGGCCGGTCAAACAGATTTCGTGGCCGAGTTC
>JBBIJG010000200.1:5056-5572 GCA_037446095.1 Caldilineae bacterium | reverse complement strand
CTTGCCGCCGTGGCTCAACTGCGCGCAGTTTGACTGCCACCTGGATTATCTCGCCCAAAATGCGGCAGTCCTTGCATGTGGTTGACATTAGTGGTATACTTATAGTAAAGAGGAAGAGAGCTGGCCTTGAGTTAAATGGTACCTGACACTCGAGAGCTTCGCAGCGGTTTTGAAGAGTGAGGTGAGGACGCATGGGTGACAAGAAGATCAGTGTGATGATTGTGGATGATCATCCCCTGTTTCGTCAGGGCTTGCGTCGGGTCATAGAAGCAGAAGATGACATGGAAGTGATCATCGAGGTGGGTGACGGAGAAGAGGCTTTACGTCTGGCTCAGAAGATGGTCCCTGACATCATCATGATGGATGTGAACATCCCGACCATGAATGGTTTGCAGGTAACCCGTGCGCTTAAGGCCAGCTTGCCTAACATAGGGGTCATTATGCTGACGGCCTATCATGATGAGGAGCAGATTTTCCATGCCATCAAGGCGGGTGCTGGGGCTTATTACCCCAAGG
>JBBIJG010000200.1:0-5027 GCA_037446095.1 Caldilineae bacterium | reverse complement strand
ACAGGTCAGCCAGGGCAATTATGTCATTGATGACAACGTGCTGGCTAAATCCCAGGTGGCCTCCTGGTTGCTCAAACAGTTCGAGCAAATATCCGCGGCCGGAGGTTCTCCTGACGAACTGTTTGTTCCCCTCTCCTCGCGGGAGATGGAGATCCTTCAATTGATTGTCCGTGGGTACAGCAATAAGGAGATCGCTCACGAATTAGGTATCAGCCGTCAGACGGTCAAGAACCACATGACGTCCATCCTGCGCAAGCTGTCCGTCAATGACCGCACCCAGGCTGCCCTCTATGCTTTGCGTCGGGGTTGGATCAGGCTTCAGGATACGGATTAACCAGAGGGAGTAGAGGGGTGATAGAGGTGCAGGAAGCCACTTCGTCCGGTGAGTCACCCTTGCTGGACTTGATAGAGGAAAGCAAAAAAGAATACGAGCAGACGCAGAAGGAGCTGAAAGAGGTCGAAGTCCTGATCCAGCAGAGCAGTGCCGAGGTAGACAAGCTCGTGCAACGTAACTCTCAGATCACGACCAAGGTGCATCAGATGGAGGCCAATATTGACACCTACCCTCGGCAAGACATCAAGGAACTATATTCTGCGGCCAAGGAAGCTCAGACGCGCCTCTTTATGATGAGGGGACAACTGGAGCAGTTGCAAAGCAAACAACAGCATCTGGAAAAGTATGCCGAGCACCTGCGCCGATTCCTGGAGGTTGCCGAGCAAATTGCCTATACCGGGCCCTCTGCCCAGGGTAGCGCCTCTCTCGGATAGAGAACGATCGTGCGTATCATTGAGGCCCAGGAGAACGAACGCCTGCACCTGGCCCGTCAGATGCACGATGGACCCGCCCAATCTCTGACCAATCTCATCCTGCAGGCCGAGATCTGCGAGCGCCTTTTCGACACCGATCCGACACGGGCCCGCATCGAGTTGGAGAATTTGAAAAACGCTGTCAACGCCACCTTCCAAAAGACCCGCGAATTCATCTTTGACTTGCGTCCTATGATGCTGGATGATTTGGGGCTGATCCCTACCCTGAAACGCTACATCCAGGGTTTTAAGGAGAAAAGTGGCCTCGCCACCAATCTGACCATTGTGGGCAAAGAGAGGAGATTGCCCTCCTACACTGAAGTCACCATCTTCCGGGTCGTGCAAGGACTTCTCCAGAACATTAGCCAGCACGCTAACGCCACCCACGTTCAGGTAAGTGTCAATATGGAAGGCTCGGTTATCGGCGTGTCGGTGGAAGATGATGGCAGTGGTTTCGATGTGGAGGACGCCATAGCTTCTGCCCGCCAGCGCAAGACTTTGGGCATTGCGGCCATGCAAGAGCAGGTGGAAATGTTAGGCGGGCAGATTCATTTTGAAAGTAGCCTCGGACGCGGCACGAAAGTCAGGCTGGAGATCCCCGTTTAATGGTACCTCTTTCCTATTGTGCATTCATGGAATATAGGCTAAAATTGAAATGGCATTTGTGTATTATGCATCCTGTTCATCGCTTGGGGGGCATCATTGCCCCCTGCTTTGTTAAAAACCAAAAAGAAAGGAGGTGAAAGGCGATGTGGTTATTTCGGGCTCAAGAAGGCCAGGGTCTAGTTGAGTATGCTCTAATTCTTGTTCTGGTAGCCATGGTTGTACTCGCCATCCTGTTGCTGTTGGGTCCTATCGTTGGCAACGTCTTTAGCAACATCGTGGCGAACATCTAGCCCATGGGGAAAACCCTTAAAAAGAGCCCTATCCCTCCAGATAGGGCTTTTCTGTTATCATCACGTAGGGCCTGAAGTATGGGAAGCACCACAGAAAATTCACATTTGTAGTACTAGCGTACTATTGCAGTATTTCCGTTGTTAGGGTATAATATAGGTGCCAGGTAGGTGCTCAGGTTTTGTCTATTCTGAACATGCCATTCAAGAGAAAGGAGGTGAGCCCAGATGTTATATTTGCCCCGTGAGGAAGGACAGGGTTTGGTTGAATATGCCTTGATTCTTGTCCTGGTAGCTATCGTTGTTATCGCCATCCTGCTACTGCTGGGTCCTGTGGTCGGCAATGTCTTCAGCAACATCGTCGCCAACATCTAGCTGAACCAGATGGCTGGCAGGTGCCAAGGATCAGATCTACTACCGCAGAGCCCTATCCTCGATAGGGCTCTGCTTACATAAATTTCTATGTGGAACGAGCTCCCATGGGGCCTCCTCATGAACCCTCGTCGGGATTGCCGAAACGGTGACCTGTTGTAGATTCAACCCCCCGCCGCTCAACCTGCGGGGGAGCGGTAGTTGCTTTTCAGAAAGGTCTAGGCGGCATGTCAAAATCAAGACAAAAAGGCCAAGGACTGGTTGAATTTGCTCTTATCCTGATTCCATTGCTGATGTTGGTCTTGGGTATTATTGAGGCGGCCAGGGTCTTTCATGCCTATCTGGCCGTCCAGCATGCAGCGAGAGAGGCCGCCCGCTACGCCGTTACGGGCCGGCCCTTCGATGACACCAACCCCAATGACGGTCCTTTCACCCGAGACGACGCCACCCGGGTGGCGGCTATCAAAGAGGTAGCCAAAGCCCAGGCCCTGGGCCTCACCGTGGACTACTGGGGCCTGACGACGGCTGACTATGATGCGAACCTCAACAAGCCGGGCTTCTTCGGGGTGGAGGTCCATGGCTTTGACTCCTACGACCAACCGGAAAAGAGGGACGATCCCGGACAACCCGGCCTGCCGGTACGGGTGCGGGTGGTCTATAACCTGATCATCCTGGACCCATTGTACCGGGCCATCATCCCTCAGATTCGCCTGGTGGGCCATGCGGAGATGGTGAACGAAGGCTTTCAGGTAGGATACGGCGGTGCACCACCGCCTACCTTTGGCCCCACACCGACCCTGCCCTCGCCGCCCACAGCCACCCCCACGGCCACGCCGGTGGGACCCTACATCGCTCTGGACCAGTACTTCGTCGTGGCCGGTAATCCCATCCCCAATATCTACCTGAAGCAACACAGCCCCAATACCAGCTACGATATCTACTGGGTGGCACCAGGCAGCTCGGAGACCAAGATCGGCACCCGCGTCACCAACGGCAGTGGGGAAGCAACCCTCTCTTACACGGTTCCTCCCCTCACCGAAAGTGGCACTTATATTATTCAATCCCGACAAGGTAGCAACGTCATCGCCAGTGTCACCCTCCAGGTTCAGGGCCCCACCCCTACGGCCACCAACACGGGCACACCGGAGCCTACGGCTACCCCAACGGACACCCCGACGCCAACATCCACGCCAACGGGACCTTACATCGCTCTGGCCGGCCAGTATTATGGTATACCCGGCGAGCAGATCACCATTCTGTTGAGGCAGCATAACCCGAATACGACTTATCAGGTATACTGGATCGCCCCTGGTGGTGCGGAGACCTTGATTGACAACTGCCTCACCAATGACAGCGGGAACGGGCTCCTGATGTATACCATTCCTATGGGCAGTGGAGCGGGCAGCTATGTCATCGAGTCGCGTCTGGACGGCGTGTTCGTCGCCCGGGTCAATTTCCAGGTCCTGACGGTGACCCCCACCCCGACTTTGTATGTCCCTCCGGACCTGACGATCACAAGTATCACCCTTGGCGCGCCCATCGTGGTACCAGGCATCCCCATCACGGTCACCGTCCAGATTTCCAATAGCGGCGGCACGACCAGCGATGTCTTTGATGTAGACCTCTACGTTGATCCGGAGTACGCGCCGTTGCTGGGACATCCTGGCCTCCATAAGCAGTGGCAACATGGCCTCACCGCCGGCGGGACGGCTACCCTGGTCTTTGTGACCACTTTCTACGGTTCCAGGCCCACACACCAGCTCTGGGCCCAGGTGGATACAACTAACTTTGTGGATGACGAAAGCAATGAGGACAACAACATCACCGGTCCGGTGAATCTCAGCGCCCAGGTTTGCTCTTTTGACGACGATCTGGAGCCGGCCCCGACCCCTGGCTGGACCCCGTACGAAGAGTACGAGGGGCCGACAGGGAGCACCAACACCGGCTGGCGTAGCCCGACAGCCAATTATGCCGGGGCCGGAGGTGGCTTCACCAACCCCAACAATGCTCATGCGGATGGCAGTGGCTATGCCGCGCGCGACAACAACGCCGACGGCGTCAGCCATGTCTACAGAGATTACGGCTTTAACATACCCGCCGGTTCAACGATCCAGGGCATTGAGGTCCGGCTGGATTGGTGGCTGGACAACACAGCGGGCACCAATGGGATCCTGGTCTACCTGTCGTGGGATGGCGGTACCAGTTGGACCAGCTACAGAACTGCCAATACGGAACGCACCAGCGACGGCAACCCGACCGACATTGAGGGGGGATCGGCAGATACCTGGGGGCGGACGTGGAGTGTCTCCGATTTCTCCAACAGCAATTTCCGCGTGCGCCTGGAATTGGACACGACTAACACGCAGCGCGACTTTCGTATAGATTGGGTTCCTGTGCGTGTCACGTATCTATCTCCCAGTGGCGTGGAGCCTTTCGCCGTAGTCGAACCGGGGGCGGGTTATTACAGCAGTGCCTCTCACGCCTGGTGGGTGGACAATGCCGACCATCAGCTACGGACCTATCTGGATTCGCCCAACATCATTATCCCCCCCGGCATCACAAACCCCACTCTGAGTTTCTGGCACCGCATGAACACTCAGGACAACCGCGATGGAGGCTGGCTGAGATACCGGATAGATGGGGGGGCATGGCAGGATGTCACCGGTGGCATGATCTCCCAGGGCGGGTACACCGGCAACACCGGCTCAGGCACTCCCTCCGGCAGCCACGCCGCCTGGGAAGGTAATGTACCCGGCCAGACTGTAGTCGTGGCCATACCGACGGCAGCCATCAGCCATACCATCCAATTCCGCTGGCAGTTCGAGTGCGATGGCTCCGGAGCGGCGGGCGGTACCGACGGCTGGTGGATAGACGATGTGTCCACCTGTGCAACTATTGCCTGGCCAGAACCGCCCGAGCAGCCGAAGCCCCCTGGCTTGAAGGAATGTGCCCGGG
>JBBIJG010000199.1:0-5611 GCA_037446095.1 Caldilineae bacterium | reverse complement strand
GCAAATCTGGAAAGAACTTTTGCATAGTTACTTGGAGCACAACTTCAAAACTGTCTGGCCTGGCGGTGACGGCTCCCCCGCCGCAGGCGGGGAGCTTCGGCAAGCCCAAAGGCTTTAGCCTGGCGATAAATCGCCAAGGGCTGAGGGCCCAGTGAGAGGTTCACCCCAGTCTCCTGTACACTTCCAGCAGCTTTTCTGCTGCTGCGTCCCAGGTGAACCTGGCCGCTTGTTTCAGCCCCTTCTCCTTCATCTCCTGGCGCAAATCCTCATCCGTCAGCGCTCGCTCTATCGCCTTGGCCAGGGCCTGGCTATCTGTGGCCTCCACCATGAGACCTGCCTCTCCCACGACCTCCGGCAACGACGGCCTGTCGGAGGTGACCACCGGCGTGCCGCAGGCCATGGCCTCCAGAGGAGGCAGGCCGAAGCCCTCGTAGAGGGAGGGGAAGACAAAAAGCCTGGCTAAATTGTAGAGGGCGGGCAGATCCTCGTCGGCGACAAAGCCGGGGAAGATGACTTTGTCCTTCAGGCCCAATTCCTCCACCCGGGCGAAAATTTCCTCATAGAGCCAGCCCTTGCCCCCGGCGATGACCAGCTTTAACCCCTTGTCTTTCAGCAGCGCATAAGCTTCTATCAACCCGGTAAAGTTCTTGCGTGGCTCCAGAGTGCCCAGGCTCAAGATGAAAGGAAAGTCCAGCCCATAACGCCTCTTGACCCGTTGCAGGGCCACCTCACCCTCCATAGGGCGGAACCTGCTCTCCACTCCGGCATACACCACTTCAATCTTGTCCGGGGGGACACCCAGCAGTTCAATCAGGTCGTTTTTGGTGCTTTGGGAGTCGGCCAGCACCAGATCGGCCCGTTCGATAGAACGGGGGACCACCCGGCTCAGGTAGGCGCGCAGCCCAGCCTCGGCACAGTGGGGCAGACGCATGAAAGTCAGGTCATGTACCGTCAGGATGGTCCTGGCCTGGCGTACCGGCGGTAGGACAAAGTCGGTCGAGTGAAAGATGTCCAATGGCCCGGTGAACCATTCCACGGCTACAGGCAGGCCCAGGCGATGCCAGAGGATGGTCAGAGCCCGTTCTGAAAGAGGGGCTTGCCGCTCTTGAAAGTTAGGAGCTTTGATCTGAGAGGACGGCGGTGCATCCAGATCCGAAGGCGGTCGCTCTGGGCGAGAACTCAGGCGGGTGAGCATACCTTCCAAAGAATGGTTCGCCCTGGGTATGCGATGCAGGGGAATGGCCAGCGAGCGCGCTTCGGTGGCCAGGGCCGTCACGAGGGGCGTGCCCTCGAGTTCCGTCGTCCAGGAAAAGAGCCATGCCTGATGGGGCATCTGCTGGCGCAGGACGGCCAGCGCCCGGTTCAGGGGAGCGACAATGACCTGCACCCCTTTCTGGGTGAGCAGCTCTTCAAACAAAGCGATTTCACCAGTCGGGTCTCCGATCAGCAAGACCTTCTCATTGCCGGAGAGCCGATAGCGGGGATGGGGCCCGCTGTCGCGAGGCAGGAACAGAATGTATCGGTTCTGGCTGTCTAGAGAGGCCAGGGCCTGCACCAGACTCCGCGTGTAGCGCCCGATGCCTGCCCCCTGGCGCACCGCCGCCGTGTAATCAATCCCAACGCGCAAATCTGCCCTCCTCTCCGACCTCAAATCCCTCTGTACGTCCATATCCGATTGATGCCGAAATTCCAGAAGAGGACGATGATGATGGCGATGGCCTTGGCCAGGTTGTAGTCAAAGGGATCGGGGATAAAGTGGCTAAAGAGGGCGGCCAGATTGAGCAGCACCAGGTTGTTGATGCCCAGCCCGACAACGTTGACCAGAGCGAATTGGGGGAGTTGGGTGCGAATGGGCCGCTCCTGTGACTCAGGAAAAGTCCACAGCCGGTTCCAGGTAAAATTGCTGAGCACCGCACAGGTGAAAGACAGGCTGTTAGAAGCCAACAGGCCCCAGTGGAAAATCTTATGCATCAAGTTCAGGACGCTGAAATCTATCACCGCGCCGAGGGTGCCCACCAGGGCAAACTTGGTAAACCTTTCCAACTCTTGAGAGTTGTGGTAAACAAAATCAAGTAGCCTGGCCAGCAATGGATTTCGGTAAGCCAGGCCCCACACCTTGGCCAGCCTGGGGCTGGTGTAGACTGATTCAATCAAATTAGGCATGGACACCTCACTGGTGAATATGTTGTAGGGCAATCAAGTTGCCCCTAGGACAGGCTGACTACCTGTCCTGCCTGGGGCTGCAATGAAGATCAGCCCCAACAGAACGGCGATGTGAACATACATGCCATGGACGTACAGGTTGTCGAAAAAGTTGTGCACGGCCAGGTGGATCAGGGTGCCCAAGATACCGACGGCCACCCCCTGCCAGTATCCCGAAGTGCGACGCACCGCCTGCCAGGCCTGCCAGAAGATGGCCACCCACAGGGCCAGATAGGCACTCAGGCCGACCAGGCCGGCCTCGGCGGCGATGTTGAGGTAGTAATTGTGGGCATGGCCCAGGGGCTCGTCCCAGTAGGGCAGGGCGTAGGCCGGGTAGACCGGCTCGTAGTTGCCGATGCCCACCCCCAGCCAGGGATGCTCGCTGAACATGTCCCAGCCGGCCTGCCAGTGGGCCAGCCGCTCGACGACGGCAAAGTTGGCCGGGGTAACCTCCACCTGACGGATGTCCACCCCGCCCAGGAAAGGCAAGAAGTCGAGAAAACGCTGGGTGATGGCCATCGGCAAAAGTTGCAGCCCTCCCATCACGATGACCAGGCTCAGCAGGATGAGACCCAGGGCGAACAGGATGGCTGCCCGACGGCTACGCACCGCGTTCATCACGATAAAGGCGGCCATGAAGCCCAGCCAGGCCCCCCGCGACCAGGTCATCAGCAGCGCGGTCAGCATAAGGATGAGGCCCATCGTGGCCAGAGCGGTGAGAAGATAAGGAGTAAGGAGTAAAGAGTAAAGAGTAAATCCCTCTTCCCTCCGCCCTTCGCCCTTCGCTCCGAAAGCCAGGCTGTAGGCTAAAGGCAACACCAGTCCCAGATACCCCCCGTAGGGGTTGGGCTGCTCGAAAGTGCCATGAGCACGCATGAAACGGCCGAAAAGGAGGAACCCCTCGGGGCCCACCCGGCCAAAAAATTGGTAGATGCCCAACAGGGCCTGGGAGATGCCGGCCAGCAAAATCAGGAGGACAAGCACCTTCGCCTCTCGCCTGCCGATGGCGTTAACCACGAAAAGGTAGATGCCCAGCACCTCCAGCCACTTAAGCACCTCTTTCAAGCTGTACTGCAAGGAGAGGGTCACCGTCAGGGAGAGTAGGATGGCTCCCAGGAAGGTCAGCAGGGGCAAAAGCAGCGGTGGATGTACAGTTTTTATCTCCCGCGCGGCGACCATTTTGGCCAGCCAGGCGGCCAACACCAACCCCACCAGGGCTTCGGTGACCCCCACGGTCATGGCCCCCAGGTGGATTTCTCTAAGCGAGCCCCAGGGGACGGCCAGGATCAGCAGATACAGGCCGTACTCGGGCCGGATCAGGATGGCCGTGAAGGCTATGGAGCCCAGGACGATAACTGCTGCCGGAGCCAAAGGCAAAAGGGCGATAGACAACCCAACCGCCAGCCAGATTAGATTATGTACCTCCACCCTTGGCTGTAAGCCCATCGTCCCTCCCCGAATCAGCACTCCAATGATAGACTGAAATGCCTCTCTTGTCAAGCTGCTACCTCCTTGACTTTACACCCACATCTTGAAAGGTAATGGGGGAAACCCTCGGTGTCGCCGTCACAACTTACCTTGCAGTGAGGGCTTGTGGGAAGGGGCCGATAGGTTGCCAGATTGGTGGTAATGAGGTATAATTTTAAAGAATCGAGCGACAGGGCATGGTTTAAGGCGGATGCAGACGGGGGATACAGTCCATGGTTAAGCAGCTCTGGCGTTTCCTTGGTTCAACCAGGTTGGCGGTGATCTTACTTGGCGCGGTCCTCTTCGGTGTCTTGGTCGGTACCCTGTTCCCCCAACTCTCCCCCGGCACGGCCGCTGACCCAGCCGCCCTCGCTCGCTGGCTGACCACCGCTCAGGAGAAATACGGCCTCCTGTTCGGGCTCTACCGCGCCCTGGGCCTGTTCGATGTCTATCGCTCCTCCTGGTTCCTGGCCCTCATCGCCGCCCTGATGCTCAACACTGTCGTCTGCACCGTGGACCGCCTGCGCCTTTTGTGGAAGGCGGTCACCTCCAGGCCCAGGATCGCCCAGGCTGAGGCCTTTTACGCCAGGATGCCCAACCGCGTCTCGCTGACCGTCGCTTCTGTGGAGCAAGGGGAGAGGTCGCTCAGGCAGGTGCTCGGTAGACGGCACTACCGCGTGATGGCCGAGCGTCAGGACGGGGTGGCCTACCTCTTCGCCGAGCGTAACCGTCTGGCCAGATTGGCCACACTGGTCACTCACGCCAGCCTGATGTTGCTCGTGCTTGGCTTCCTGTGGAGCGGTTGGGGCGGTTGGCGGGAACGGGCGGTGGCCCTGGGCCCTGGCCAGGTTTACGATGTGAGTCATGGCCGGAGTTTTGCCGTGCGCAGCGATGGCCTGGAGATAGAACGCTACCCCAACGGTCAGCCCAGCGATTACCGTGCCCACCTGGCGGTGCTGGAAAACGGCGCCGAGGTGATGCGCAAAACGGTCCGCGTCAACGATCCGCTCACCTATCGTGGCGTCAGCTTTTACCTTTACTCCTACGGGCCGGCCGGCCGGATGCGTGTCACCGATGCGAAAGGCCATCCTGTGCCCCTACGAGCCGGATCGGGCCGGGAAGTTACCTCAGGCGAGGTCACTTTGAACTTTGCGGGGGAAGGTGATGGTCGAGAGGTTGAGGTCCCTTCTCAGGATCTCACCTTGCGCCTGGTTTTCTACTATCAGGGGCCGTCGCTTTTCGTCCAGGCCACCCGTAGCGGTGAGACCAAGCCCTTCGGTGCGGGTTCCGTGCGTGATGGGGAGAGCTTCAAGATAGGGGATGTCACTTTTGAATTCGCTTTGGACCGCTACATCGTGCTGCAAGTGGTCCATGACCCAGGCTTCAAGTTGGTGATCCTGGCCGGGTTCCTGGTTATAGGGGGGCTGATCTTCTCGTTCTACTTTCCCCACAGGCGCCTTTGGGCCAGGGTGACGGCCAACGAACTCTGGCTGGCCGGGCGGGCGGAACGGGATGCGGTGGGTTTTGAGAAAGAGCTTGTGGGCCTGGTGGAGGGGCTCAAGAAGGGCCTGGGAGGGTGATTGTGGCCGGGTTGACGGTCGCTTACTTCTGTTTGTTGGTAGCTGGCATCGCCTACATCGCTCATCTGCTTTGGAGGAAGCAAATCATGGGCTATGGAGCTACCGTAATAAGTTTCCTTGGTCTGGCCGCCCTGAGCGTAGGGCTGATCCAACGAGGCATCGAGTCCGGCCACTGGCCCCTGACCAGCACCTACGAGTTCTCCCTGGTCTTTGTCTGGGGCATTGTCCTCGTCTATCTTCTGCTGGAGCGAGTCATGGGCACCAGGGAGGGAGGGGCTTTTGCCCTGCCCATTGCCTTTCTGCTCTACACTTATGCCCGGTTCGTGATCCCCGCCTCGGCTCAGGCTCCTCAACCGCTCCTG
>JBBIJG010000198.1:0-5621 GCA_037446095.1 Caldilineae bacterium | reverse complement strand
CCATGACAAACAATGCCACGACGTTCGTTATCCACGAAATAGGACTCCTGGTTAATTCGGTCATTAGCCACGGGCTCATTTTGATGGCCGTCCTTCTTTTTCAAACAGACAGATTGAGCCGTAGCCATTGCCGGCTTCAGCACGTCGTAAGGCTACCTCCGCCTCATTGAGCAATTCATCGAGGCCTATACCATTAAAGTTGTAGGCAGTCACACCGCACGTGCTGGTCAGATTAAATTTTGTGCCATTTTCTAATTCAAAGACGTTCAACGCTATTCTTGTCTGTAATCTTCTCAGGATTTCCTGGGCCGACCGACCATCCGTATCTGGCAGAATGAAGGCGAACTTCTCGCCCTCAAAGCGAGCCATAATGTCTTCCTCGCGCAGATACTGCTTTATGTAAAAAGCTACCTGACGTAATACTTCGTTTCTTAGCTGAGGCAAACGTATACCCTCAATCACATCAAGACGCTCAATGGCCATCAATCCCAAGGAAAGGGGATAACGACGCCGCGCTGATCGCCTCAGTTCTTCTCTAAGCCGCTGTAAAAAGTAATGGCGATTGTAGACGCCTGTATCATTATCTATGATATTTACACTGCCAATAGAAGTCGTAGGAGAGCGTAAATAGTCTGCCAGAAACGCCAGACCACCTCCTAGCACCGATCCCAGAATGACCGCCAGCATGAGGTTTTGTGCCTTTTTCGGTTTCGACGGGGATGTAGGGAGATAAGCCGGATCTAGGAGCTTCATGTCATATATCTCGTATAGTTTGTGAACATATTCTATTGTTTCTTCACCTACTAAATTTGCACAATCTTTCGTAAGAGCGGGATCGTTGCTCTCAACGGTGATCTTAATGATATTAGTCGAAGGAATGAGTTCGCTATCAACGCTCAAGAATTTGAGTTGTTCAGGGGTAAGCCCCATCTTCTTATACACTGTATCCAGGATGGTACGGCTGGTAGCAATTTCGGTGTAGGTCAACATGATCCCATCCCGCTTGCTCAACTGATCAATCCCTCTGAAGATATCACTCAGTCCGCCAATCGAGCCACTGGGGCTGACGATAAAGGTAGCTGATGACCTATAGATAGGTGTTTGACTATAGGTGAACACCAGGGCAGAGGTCACAGATATTAAGAGGGCTGATAAGACAAGCCACCACCATTTCCATATCACCCGCATGTATTTTTTAAGTTCCATCCCTTCTTCCTCCCACCTTTCTGACAAAGAGCTACCGAGCTGACTCCCATGCTCCTGGAGAGTCCTTGACGTTCACAGGGCTCCCTGCCCTAACAAAACAGAAACTACCGTCCACCACAGAATCTTCAGATCCATCGCCAGGCTCTGTTTCTCAATGTATTCAATGTCATATTTGACTATGGAATCAAAAACGATGCCGCTTCTCCCCCGCACCTGGGCCAGACCGGTGATGCCCGGCAGCACTTCCAGTCGCTCGTTATGCCAGCCCCGATATTCTTCGACTTCCCAGGGTACGTTGGGCCGAGGACCGACCAGGCTCAGTTCCCCTTTAAGCACATTGATGAGTTGGGGCAGTTCGTCCAGGCTGGTCTTGCGCAGGATACGCCCCACCCGGGTGACCTGTGCAGCCTGCACGGGCTTGTAGATCGCTCCCCCCTTTCCCTCGCCACCGATTCGCCCGTTGACGAAAGCTTTCATGAAAGCCCGGTGGTGGCTATCATCCAGGTTGTGCTGCATGGTGCGGAATTTGTACATCCGAAAGCGGCGCCCCCCCTTGCCGATGCGCTCTTGCACAAAAAGCACAGGCCCCGGCGAGTCGAGACGAATGGCCAGCGCACAGAGGGCCAGCAGGGGAAGCAACAAAGGCATGGCCAGAAGGCAAAGGGTCACGTCTATCACACGCTTGGCGATTTGGTATTCTTTTCGATACAGGAATACTCGCGGTGGATTAATGATTACCAGGTCCATCGGTCTTCTCCTAAATGCTATCCAGGGGCTTGCACAGCCAATAGACGCAATGGATGTGCCAGAAGTTACATTCCTGGCACATCAGCAGTGATGCGCGCAGGGATCTCTCACACCCTCCCAGGCTCTCGCGCGCCCTAGGTAATGGGATGCTCCGTCGTAAACCGTTGAGGCCCCAGGGAGAACTCGGTCTTCCCGTTCATTTTCCCGACCGCCTTCTCCACTAGGCTTTCAAAGGTCACGGCATCCTCAGGTAAAGAGGCAGTGCCAATCTGCAGGGCCACCCCCATTTGCTCTGAGACTGTCCTGCGCAGCCGCTCGCCCAAAGCGGTCAACTCCTCTGGCGTTACCTCCGGCAACAAGGCCAGAAAGTGATCATTCCGCTGGGCGATGATATTGTAATCCTCCAGTTCCTCGCATAGCGTCTTGGCCACACCAGACAGCACATACTGCTTCATCATCGCTTGCTGGACTTCCTGCACCATCCGGTCCAGGGCAATCTGGATGGATTTCTCGTCAATGCCAATAGCCATTAGCGCCAAAGGGCGCTGATGGCGCCGGGCCCGTCGCACCTCCCGGTACATCTCGCCCTGGCCAGTCGAAAACGGCTCAGGCAGCTTGCCAACCTGTCCAATCGTGATGTGGGCTATGGCGCTCTCAAACTCACTCAACCCATTGCTTACCCAACGCGCCAGGATGATCGTGAGAGCAATAATGCATATCTCCATCACCGTCAAGGGAATGGCCCTACCCCACACCCGATACCCCAGCCAGGCCTTAAGCACCAAGAAGATCGGGACAGGCCCCACCAGGAGCATCCCTAAGGGGACCCTGCGCAAGGAAAGAACGACGATGGTGAGAGCAGCAATGATGGGCACAAATATGTAGGCAACGGAGGAAAGATTGATGGGCTCACTCAGCCGCTCTATGTTATAAAATAGAAAAAGCCAAAGGATAAGTGCGGCGACAACAAAACGCATCCTCCTCATCCATAACTCCTCAATGTCTGCATCTGTGCACCTGCAGGAGGTTACAACTACAGTATACCTCCAATAGGTTAAAATATGGTTAGAGCCAGGTAAAAATTTAGTAAGAATTTGTTTACTTATCATTACTATGGTATAATTTGAGCATGTCCCAGCCAGAGCCCTAAAGACCACCAGTAAGGAGGCGAAGGGTGGTTCTCTTCTACCTCGGCGGTGCCTGGCTCCTGGGCATCTGCCTGGCTTCGCTCTTCCGGGTCCCCACAGAGTTAATCCGTTTGACAGCGGTGCTGCCCGCCGCCATCACGGCCCTCTGGTGGCGGGAACAACCTATCCGCCTGGCCAGCGCCTGTTGCCTCACGATGCTGCTGGGTGCACTGCGTTTTAATGCCAGTATTCCCCACTTCCATGAACATTCCCTCACCTATTACAACGATACGGGATGGACCACCATCCAGGGCATCGTGGTGGCCGAACCCGAGTTCGGCGATCGGCAAACCAACCTTCGCCTGAAGGCATACCAGATCCGGGTGAAAGACCGGTGGCAAAAGACCGAGGGGACAGTCCTCGTCCAGGCTAACCCTTATCCCCGTTATGCTTACGGCGACCAACTGGAAGTGTCCGGCCTGTTGGAAACCCCTCCTAAATTTGAGGATTTCTCCTATCGGGACTATCTGGCCAGGCGAGGGATCTATTCCATCCTCCGCCGCCCCCAGATCAAACTTCTGGCCCACGACCAGGGCAATCCCATCTATGCTGCCCTGTTAACTTTTAAAGAGCGTGCGCTGTCCACCATCGGCGCCATGTTGCCCGAACCAGAAGCCTCCGTCCTGGCCGGCATCCTGCTCGGAGTGGACCATGGCCTCCCGAAAGACCTGAAGGAAGCCTTCAGCCTGACCGGGACCACCCACGTCCTGGTGATCTCCGGTTCTAACATCGCCCTCCTGACCGGTATGCTGACGGCGGTGGGTCACCGTTTGTTGGGCAGGCGAAAAGCCACGCCTTTCGTGTTGGCCGGAATCGCCATGTATACGATCCTGGTGGGTGCCGATGCGGCTGTGCTCCGCGCCGCCATCATGGGCGGCCTGTATGTGCTGGCGCTGCACTACGGGCGCCAGACTCATGCCCTGATCTCTCTCATGGTCGCCGCCAGCGCCATGACCTTGCTGAACCCCCAGGCCCTGTGGGATGTAGGATTTCAACTCAGCTTTGCTGCCACGTTGGGTTTGATCCTCCTGGTACCTCCCATGCAAGAAGCCTTAGCGAACCGGCTGCGTCATTGGTTATCCGCAGCCAGGGCCAGACAAGCCCTGAGCGTGCTGAATGATGCGCTTGTTGTCACCCTGGCCGCTCAAATTACGACTACGCCTGTCATCCTGTACACCTTTGGCCGACTGTCCCTGGTTTCCCTCATAACCAACTTTCTCATCCTACCGGTCCAGCCTGGGGTGATGGTTTGGGGTGGAATGGCTACCCTCTTGGGGTTAGTTTGGTTGCCTCTGGGTCAGGTGGTGAGTTGGGTGACCTGGCTGTTCCTCACATACACCACCCGCGTTGTGGAAAGCACAGCTCGGATTCCCCTCGCCGCCGTTGACATCCCACAGCCCAGTCTGCTCGTGATCTGGCTCTACTACGGCTTGCTCCTGGCCTGGCTGGCGTGGAGAGGAGGGTGGCTGAAAGCCATCGGAAAGGTCTCAGCGTGACTGTACAAGCATCCTCACGCCTCAAAACGCTCTGGCAGCATCTGAGCGGTCTTTTCTCAACCAAGATCTTGGTAGCCGGACTGGTCATCGTCGCCTTGCTGGTGTGGGTGGCCGCTTTCAGCCTGCCCGATGGCAGGTTGCATGTCACTTTCCTCGACGTTGGCCAGGGGGACGCCATCTTCATCCAGGCCCCCCAGGGCCAAAAAATCCTGGTGGACGGCGGGCCAAGCCCCACCATTTTGCTGGCCGCCCTGGGCCGGCGAATGCCTTTCTGGGACCGCACCATTGACCTGGTCGTCCTCACCCACCCCCATGATGATCACGTCAGCGGTCTGATTCCTGTCCTGGAACGCTATCAGGTCAAAGCTTTCCTCGATGGAGGTCAGGAGCACCCCACGCCCACCTACACCCATTGTCTGGAATTGGTTAAGGAGAAAGGCATCCCCTACCGACTGCCCCGGGCCGGAATGCAGATCCGGCTGGGCAAGACCCTGCAGATCGAGGTTCTCCATCCGCAGAATGAGCTTCTCTCAGACACCCGCTCCGATGTCAACAACAACTCCATCGTGTTGCGCCTGGTCTACGGTCGGATCTCGTTTCTGCTACCCGGCGATGTGGAAGAAGCGGCGGAGGCGGTTTTACTGTCCCATCCCGAAAACCTGGCCAGCACTGTCCTCAAAGTTCCCCATCATGGCAGCGCCACCTCCCTAAACCCCAGGTTCCTGGAGGCGGTCCGCCCTCAGTTGGCCGTCATCCAGGTCGGGGCCGACAACAAGTTCGGCCAGCCCGATCCGACGACCCTGGCCAGGCTGGAAGAGCAAGGGGTGAAGGTGTTGCGCACCGATCAGAATGGCACGGTGGAGGTGGTCAGCGATGGGGAGCGGTATTGGCTTAAGGCGGGGCCTTATCGCTCAGGAGGCTGATGACTCACTTAGGACTTGTCCAAAAATAACTTCGGGGTTTTGTGGTAGAATACTCCTGTACA
>JBBIJG010000197.1:0-5628 GCA_037446095.1 Caldilineae bacterium | reverse complement strand
CTGCCCCCTGCACCCCCGTCGAAGGCTTGCCTAAAAGTGGCAAAAACTTTTGGCGGTCTACTGAGGCTTGAAACTCCTTGACGGGTAAGCCAAGCTGTGCTATACTCAAAGCGGGCCAGGCCCTGTGGGTTTGGGCCTGAACGTCAACGTTCAGGCGGAGCGGCGCAAGCGTGCTGGAAGCACGCTGTCCTGGCTGCCTTGAGGGCGCTTCAGCGCCCTTGGGGCTGCTCAGCCCCGACGTTTACGTCAGGGCCTTTGGGCTTGCCGAAGCCGCCTGTGGCGGGGGAGCCGCATGGTGAAGCCCCCACCGCAGGCGGGGAGCCGTCACCGCCGGGCCAGACAGTTTTGAAGACGTGCTCTAAATGGGTTGACAATAGAACCGAGGTACCAGTACAATGACAAATAAAATGCGGGCCATGGTGAAGGCCAAAGCCGCCCCTGGGCTGGAAATGCAACTGGTGGACATCCCCTCCATCGGGCCATGCGAGGTGTTGGTCCGGGTCAGGGCCGCTTCCATCTGCGGCACCGACCTGCACATCTGGAACTGGGACGCCTGGTCGCAAAACCGCATCAAGCCGCCGGTCATCACCGGCCACGAGTTCGGCGGCGAAGTGGTGGCTGTGGGGGAACAGGTGACAACGGTGGTGCCCGGCGATTTCGTCTCAGCCGAATGTCACATCGTGTGCGGCACCTGCTATCAGTGCCGCACCGGTCAGTCCCACATCTGCCAGAATGTCTCCATCATCGGAGTGGACCGCGACGGCTGCTTCGCCGAATACGTGGCCTTCCCCGCCGAGAACGCCTGGCTGAACCCGCCCGACATGCCCGTTGAGTGGGCCTCTATCCAGGATCCCTTCGGCAACGCCGTGCACACGGCCCTGTCCACCAACTTGACAGCCAAGACGGTGCTGGTCACCGGCTGCGGTGTGATCGGCCTGCTGGCCATCAGCATCGCCCGGGCGGCGGGAGCGGCCGCCATCTATGCCACCGAAGTTAAACCTTTCCGCATCGAGAAAGCCCGCCAGGCGGGGGCCACCGCCGTCTTTAACCCGCTGGAGGTGGATGTGGTGTGGGAGATCATGGAAGCCACCCAGGGGCAGGGGGTGGACGTCTTGCTGGAAATGTCCGGCCACCCCCAGGCCATCAAGCAGGGCTTTGCCCTCCTGAAAAACGGCGGCTACGCCGCCCTCCTGGGGATACCGAACCGGCCGATAGAGTTCGACCTGGCCAACGACATTGTCTTCAAAGGAGCCACCGTGCAGGGCATCTCCGGCCGGCGCATGTACCAGACCTGGTACCAGACCCGGGCTCTGCTGAATTCGGGAGCGGTGCAGGTTGATCCGCTGATCACCCATCACTTTCTGTTCACGGAGGAAAATTTCAAGGCCGGCATGGATTTGATGAACGCCGGAGAATGTGGCAAGGTGGTCCTCTACATGGACGAGGCGGAGATGGAAGCAGCGGAAAGAAAACGCCGGGAAAGACAGGCAGCCAGCGGCCACCAAGGCTTCCCCAAACTCAGAGCGAAGGCTGGCTGAGTGCCCTGGAATGGAAAGGCATATCGAAGCCAAGGTGAGCAACCCATGCTACTGAAACCCGATGCCCTGTCCACCCAACTGAAAGCCCTCCGTGACATCCAGCGGGAGGCGCTGAAAAGCCCCCAGGACCTGGAGGCTGTTCTGGACCTGATCCTGCGTGGAGCTGCGCAACTGACCGAGTTCCACAGCGGTTGGCTGCTGCTGGCCGAAGGGGACAGCCTGGTGATCCGGGCAGCTACCGACAAAAGAGACCTGGGGCGTGTCCTGGGCGTTGAAGACTCTGTAAGCGGCATCGCCGCCCAGGAGGGAAGAATACTGAACTTTGGCGACATTAATCAGGATGAGAGGTGTTCCAGACTATACAAGGCCCCTGCCGAGGGGCGAATGAGCAGCGAGCTGGTCATCCCCATCCTGGATGAGGGCAAAGTCATCGGCGTGTTCAACGTGGAAAACAAAAGGCCCAACGCCTTCACCCGCGACGATGAGGAAAGACTGGCTGCCCTGGCCGACCAGGCCGCTATCATCATCAGGAACGCCCGCCTGGCCAAAGAGACAGAAGCCCTGCGCCAGATCGGGAGCAAGATCCTGAGCGGCGATTTCGACATGAAAAGCATCCTGGACGAGATCCTGAGCACCAGCCTGGAACTGATCGGCTCCAACATCGGGCAACTTTTGCTGCGGGATGGGGACGAGCTGGTGGTTATGGCCACCACCGGTCAGGAGGAAGTGGGCCGGTTCCGGGTGCGGGTAGACGATTCTGTCTGTGGCCTGGCCGTCATCGAAAAGAGGGCCATCAACGTGCCTGACGTGCGGGTGGGGAAATTTGCCCAACTGTACAAGCCCGTCCTGGGAGGCGGAATGCGGAGCGAGTTGGCGGTGCCCTTGCTGGAGGAGGACCGGGTCTTTGGGGTACTGAACGTCGAGAGCGACAAGGTGGGGGCCTTCAACCGCCATGACGAAGAGCTGCTTACCGCCCTGGCTGGTCAGGCAGCCATCACCATCAGAAATGCCCGGCTTTACAAAGAGGTCGAAGCGCTGCGGGAGATCAGCACCGAGATCCTCGACCGGGTCTTTGCCGTGGATGAGGTCCTCAACCTGATCCTCAGGCGGGGGCTGGACCTCATCGGTGCTCAGTTTGGGCAGGTGCTGCTGACCGACGGTGATTATCTGGTCATCGAGGCCACTACCGGCCAGGAGCCACGAGGGACGAGGGTGGAGATAGCCGATTGCGTCAGCGGCCTGGCCGTGTTGGAGAAAAGGCCCATCAACGCGCCGGACATCCGCCAGGGCCGGTTTGCCCGTCTTTACAAGAAATATCTGGGCGAGGAGATGCGCAGCGAGTTGGTGGTGCCCATGATCGAGAAAGACCAGGTCATAGGAGTCATCAACATCGAGAGTCGCGAGGTGAACGCCTTCGATCGGCACGATGAGGAATTGTTGATGGCTCTGGCCGGTCAGGCAGCCATCGCCATCCGCAACGCCCAACGGTACGAGGAAGTGGAACGGGCCCGCCATCGGGAAAAGCTGGCGGCCATCGGTGAGCTATACGGCGACCTGGTGCACCGCATGAACAACCCTATGGGGGCCATCCGCGCCTGGATCCAGTTCATCGCCAACGAACGAAGCGATCTGCTGCGCGAGGACGAGGAATTGAGCGAAGCCCTGGAAGAGATCAAGGCCAACGTGGAGAAGGTGATGGGCATGATTGCTCAGCTCAGGCGAGATGCCCGCGAGATCCAGGTGGAACCAGTTGACCTGAAGTCCCTCCTTCGGATTGTCCTGGCAGAGATGGAGATACCCCCCTCTGTGCAACTGATCGAGAAAATAGCCGGGTCGCTGCCTCCTGTCCAGGCCAACCGTCAGTTGCGCAGCCTGTTGACCAACCTGCTCAGCAATGCGCTGGAAGCCATGCCCGACGGCGGCACATTGGAAATCGGGGCCGCAGTGGTGGATGGCGGCAAAGAGGTCCAATTGTGGGTCAGGGATACGGGGCAGGGCATCCCTGACTATTTGCAGGGGGAAGTTTTCAAGCCATACTTTTCCACCAAAAGGGACAAAGGGCTTGTCCACGGCCTGGGGTTATGGTGGGCCAAACTGTATCTGGAGGGCCTCGGTGGGTCCATTGATTTTCAGAGCCAGAGTGGGGTCGGTTCCAGATTCACCGTCAAACTGCCGGTATCAGAGCTGTAGGACAAATTGCCAATTTGTCCTACAAACGCACTTTCGGGAAAGGACAGGGGAGATGGGAGAAAAGGGTAAGGTCCTCATCGTCGAGGACGAAGCAACCTGGCGGAAGCTGTACCAAAAGGTCCTGGAAAAGGAAGGTTACCAGGTCTGGACCGCCGACAGCCTGCCGGAGGCCTTGGACCTGTTGGACCGCCACTTCTTCCATGTGGCCGTCGTGGACATCCGCCTGATTGATGGTCAACCGGGGAACCAGGACGGCATTGAGGTGGTCAGGAGAATATCCCAGGCCGAGGAGGGCACCCGGGCCGTTATCATCACCGCCTTCGGCACCATCCAGATGACCAGAGACGCCTTCAAAGAATATCACGTCTTCGAGTTCATGGAAAAGCAGACCCACGACCAGGCCCGGTTCTGCCAGATGGTCGAGCAGGCGGTGGAGGAAGCCAGGAGCCAGGTCATGGACCGCCGAGGGCGCGGCCCGGGCCTTCGGGAGCTCGTCAAGGGATTTTCGCCCCAGGAGATACAGATGGCTCTGGCCGGTGGTGGTTTGGAGGAACTGGACACCCTGTTCAGGGGGTTGCTCTACGACTTTCACCCCCTGTTGCCGGACCGCCAGGAGGCCCGGCTGATCGAACGGGAAGGGAAACCCACCATGGTGGAAGCCTGCTATTGGAGCAAGATGCTGGGTCAGCCTATCGTGGTGAGGTTCGGCAGGCGACCAGAGGTAGAGGAGGAAGTCAGGGCTTTTGACGAGCACCCTCAGGAAAGGCGGGTCAGGCTCAAGGTGAGGGCCAGCGACCATTTCGGCGGCCTCGTCTATCAGGCCTCGGACCTGCCCTGGGAGAGATTCGCCCCTGGCCTATAGGATGCTGGCAGGGTACGCAAAGGCTCATCAAACTTCAAAGAGGAGGAGCAAAATGGTAGAGGACAAACTGGCCTTCATCCGCGAGGATCTGGTCAACTTGCAGGAATCGGGGCTTTTCATCAATATCCGCACCATCGAGTCGCCGGCCGACGCCTGGATGGTGGTGGACGGCAAAAGGGTGCTCAACTTTTGCACCAACAATTACCTGGGCCTGGCCAACCACCCCAAGATCAAAGAGGCGGCCAAGAAGGCTATTGATAAGTGGGGGGTGGGGCCGGCGGCCGTGCGCACCATCGCCGGCACCCAGTCGCTGCACCTTCAATTGGAGAAGCGGCTGGCCGAGTTCAAGGAGGTGGAGGACGCCCTGTACGTCCAGTCGGGACTGTGCGCCAACCAGGCCGCCATCCCCCCTCTGGTGGGCAAGGGCGATGTCATCTTCTCCGACCGGTTGAACCATGCTTCCATCATTGACGGCTGTCGCCTGTCGGGGGCCAAGATCATCGTCTACGAGCACTGCGATGCCCGCGACGCCGAACGGGTGATCCGGGAGAACCTGCCCAAGTTCCGGCGCGGCCTGCTGGTGACCGACGGGGTGTTCAGCATGGACGGCGACATCGCCCCGCTGGACCAACTGTATGAAGTGGCCGAAAAGTATGGGGTGATGACGATGGTGGACGATGCCCACGGTGAAGGGGTCCTGGGGGGCGGCAAGGGGATCGTGCATCATTTTGGCCTGCAGGGCAAGTTCGACGTGGAGATCGGCACGCTGAGCAAAGCCTTTGGCGTGGTGGGCGGGGTCATCGCCGGGAAAAAAGTGGTGGTGGACTATTTGCGGCAAAAGGCGCGGCCCTTCCTCTTCTCCAGCGCGGTGACCCCCGCCGATACGGCAGCCTGCCTGGCAGCAGTGGACCTGCTGGAAGAAAGCTCCGAGCTGGTGGACCGGCTGTGGGCCAACACCGAATATTTCAAAAAGGGCATGGCCGAACTGGGCTTCAACACCGGCCGCACCCAGACGCCCATCGTCCCGGTCATGTTGGG
>JBBIJG010000196.1:4497-5693 GCA_037446095.1 Caldilineae bacterium | reverse complement strand
CAGCCGCTCAGATGCGGCCCGATGCCCAATGGGTGCTCATCTCCGTCCCTGGCCGCTACGCCGCCGGCGTGGCCCGGCAGGCACTACGCCTGGAAAAGAACGTTTTCCTTTACAGCGATAATGTCCCCCTGGACGACGAGATCTCTCTTAAGCAGATGGCGGCCCAACAAGGCCTGTTGGTCATGGGGCCAGACTGTGGCACAGCCATCATTAACGGGGTGGGGCTGGGCTTTGCCAACCGGGTGCGCCGGGGCCCCATTGGGCTGGTCGCCGCCTCGGGGACAGGATTACAACAAGTGAGCGCCCGCCTCCACCAGTTGGGCAGCGGCATCACCCACGCCCTGGGTACCGGCGGGCGTGATCTTTCCCAAGAGGTCGGCGCAGTGACCACTCGCCAGGGATTAGACCTCCTCAGCCGTGACCCGGAGACGCAAGTCATTGTCCTCATCTCCAAGCCCCCCTCCCCACAAGTAGCTGGCGAAGTGCTGCAAATGGCCCGCTCAGCGGGCAAGCCGGTGGTGGTGGACTTTATCGGTTATTCTCCCTCAGCTCGCCAGGTAGACAATCTCCACTTCGCCATCACTCTTGACGAGGCCGCTGACCTGGCCGTGCAGTTGGCCACCTCAACACCCGCTGAACCTGCCCCCGATCTGGACCTGTCTCCCTTTGCGCCAGGCCAACGCTACCTGCGCGGCCTCTTCTCTGGAGGCACCCTGGCTTATGCAGCCTCGCTGATCCTGCAAGACCATGTATCCACCATCTATTCCAACGTGCCGTTGAAAAAGGAGCTCCGCCTGGCCAACTCGCTGGTCAGCCAGGGTCACACTATTGTTGACCTGGGCGAGGACGAATTCACCGTGGGCCGTCTGCACCCCATGCTGGACAACGACCTCCGCATCCGTCGGCTACAACAGGAAGCCAACGACCCGGAGGTGGCTGTTATTCTGCTGGATATGGTGCTGGGCTATGGCGCACATCCCAATCCGGCAGACGAACTGGCCCCGGCCATCGCTAACGCCCGGGCACGAGCAGCCGAAGCTGGACGATACCTGGAGGTGGTCGTCGTTGTCGTCGGCACCGATGAGGATCCCCAGGGTTTAGAGGCCCAGATGCAGCAAATGAAAGCCGCAGGGGCGCGGGTGGAAACCGACATCGAAACGGCTGCCCACTATGTAGGACGATTGGTTCAGGCTCTC
>JBBIJG010000196.1:0-4469 GCA_037446095.1 Caldilineae bacterium | reverse complement strand
CCCCCACCCCCCCCTTTCCAGTTTCCAACCTGTAGACCTGGCGGTTCTGTATCAGCCCCTGTCCGCTATCAACGTCGGCCTGGAGTTGTTCACCGAGAGCCTGATAGCCCAGGGCGCGCCGGTGATTCAAGTGGACTGGCGCCCCCCGGCCGGCGGCGATGAGAAGTTGATGGCCATCCTGGCGCGGATGAGATAGATGCGGGTTCGAGCCAAACTGCACGCCATGTTTAAAATCGGAGTCCAGGACCCCGATGGTGTGGTCGAACTGACCTTGCCTGACGAGACCGATGTGGCAGGGCTGGCGGAGGCCCTCCGTGAGACCTCCCCCACACTCGACCCCCGCGCCTGCTTGGCCATGATCGGCGGCGCAATCGTGCCCCTGGATCAGGCCTTGAGGGATGGCGACGAAGTGCATTTCTACCCTACCCTCACCGGAGGATGAGAACGGTTTTCGAGAGAGGAGACCATGAAAGAATTCACCGCCGCTTGCGTGCAAATTGCCGTCACGCCCAACGATGTACAGGCCAACTTGGACAAGGGAATCACCTGGCTGGAGCAGGCTGTCAGCGAATATGAAGCCCAGTTGGTTGTCTTCCCGGAGACGGTGACGACGGGCTTTGTGACCGGCCTGAGCGCGGAAGAATTGTGGGATTTGGTGGATGAAGTCCCTGGCCGCATCACCCGCGACATTCAGAGGGCCGCCAGGTCATTGGGCGTCTACGTTGTCTGGCCTTCGTACCGACGGGGGCCAGAGCGGGGGGTGGTTTACAATTCAGCCATGCTCATCGGACCGGATGGGGAGATCATCGGCATCTATGACAAGACCCATCCCTTTCCGCTGGAGCGTTGTGATTGCGGCGGCTGGGTGACGGTAGGCAACCGCGCCGATGTCTACGAAACAGCTCTGGGCAGCATCGGCATGATCATCTGCTACGATGGCGACTTTCCGGAGCTTTCGCGCCTGCTAGCGGTGAAGGGCGCTGAGGTCATCGTCCGGCCGGCGGCCTTGCTGCGTAGCTTCGACATCTGGCAACTCACCAACGCGGCCCGGGCTTATGACAACCACGTCTACATGGTCGCCACCAATGCCGTAGGGCCGGATGCCGGTGGCAACTACTACTTTGGCCATAGCATGATTGTCAACCCCATTGCCTGGCGGCTGGCCCAGGCCCGGGGCAGCGAGGAAATCATCGCCGCCAGGCTCGACCCCGACCCGCTGCGCTATGTGACCTGGGGCAGCAAGAGCCTGCAAAGCTTCGATCACCTGGCAGACCGTAACCTGGCCCTGTACAAAGATATTTTGGTGGAAGCCCGCTCTCGATTCGAACCGGGGAAACGACTCGCGCCAGCTCAGGTGCAACGCACTTCGGAAGTGCATTGCACCTGAAAGATTGAAGGGAGAACCACTATGGATATTGAAAAAGCCAATACTGAAGCAACCGAACGTATGATGGAAGCTCGCCCGGTGTTGGTAGGATTGGGTAAGGCCCGAGATGTCATCCCCGGCATGCGAGATAACTTGCTGCTCCATGCCGGGCCGCCCATCACCTGGGAGCGCGCTTCCGGACCGATGCGCGGCGCGATCATCGGCGCGCTCATCTTTGAAGGCAAAGCCAAGAACGAAGCAGAAGCCGAGGCCCTGGTCAAGTCGGGCGCGATCCAGCTTGAGCCCTGCCACCACCACCAGGCCGTCGGGCCGATGGCCGGCGTGACCTCACCCTCCATGATGGTCTACATCATCGAGAACAAGACCCACGGCAACAAATCGTATTCCAACTTGAACGAGGGTTATGGCAAGGTGCTGCGCTACGGCGCCTACAGTGCGGAGGTGCTGGAGCGCCTCCGCTGGATGAACGAGGTCATGGCTCCGGTTCTGGCCGCTGCCATTGAGGCCAGCGGCGGGATTGACATCCGGGCGCTTCTGGCTGAAGCGCTGCACATGGGCGACGAGGGGCACAACCGCAACAAGGCCGGTTCCATCCTCTACACCGCCAGGCTGGCGCCTTTCATCGCCAAAGCGGCCCCTAACCCCGATGTCGCCGCCGAGGTGCTCAAGTTCTTGGGCGACAATGCCCTGAGCGTGCTCAACCCGGTGATGGCGGCCTGCAAGGCCATGGCCGATGCCGCCCACGGTGTGGAGGGCAGCACCATCGTCAGCACGATGGCCCGTAACGGCACCGACTTCGGCATCCGGGTGAGCGGGCTGGGCGACCGCTGGTTCACCGCCCCGGTAGCCGTGCCCAAGGGCCTCTACTTCCCTGGCTTCAAGGCCGAAGATGCCAGTGGTGACATCGGTGATAGCACCATCACTGAAACGGCCGGTATTGGCGGCTTCGCCATGGCGACCGCACCGGCCATCGTCACCTTTGTCAGCGGCACGCCCAAGGACGCCATCAACACCACCCTGGAGATGTACGAGATCTGCTACACCGAGCACAAGTATTTCACCATCCCCGCGCTGGACTTCCGGGGCACGCCGACCGGCATTGACATCCGTAAGGTGGTGGAAAAAGGCATCACCCCACGGGTCAACACCGGTATCGCCCACAAGGACGCCGGCGTAGGGCAGATCGGGGCCGGGCTGGTCCGCCCGCCGATGGCGATGTTTGAAGAGGCGTTGGTGGCGTTTGCTGAGCAGTATGGATATTAGAGATTGGATATTGGGTATTGGGTATTGGAGGTTAGGGATGGTGCTGAAGTTTGAGGAGTTGGAGGTGTTGCAGGCTGCCGAAGGTGTGGCTGATGACATTTGGCGACAGGTTGTTCGCTGGAAACCGTTCGCGCGTGATGTCGTAGGGGGGCAACTGGCAAAGGCTGGGGATTCCATTGGGGCGAACATTGCTGAGGCTTACGGACGGTTCCATTACGGTGAGAAGCTCCAGTTTCTGTATTACGCTCGTGGCAGCCTCTTTGAGACCAAGTACTGGCTCAACCGGGCACGAGAGCGTAATCTGATGCCGCTGGCTCAGGTGCAAGAGTACGCCTCTCAGTTGACCGACCTGGCCCGCCAACTGAACGCCTTCGCCGCTGACCTGAAGGCCAAACGTCAAGGCAGTCAGCCACAACCAAAAACAGTGCGCGAAGCTACCACCGAATACGTGGCTGACTGGCCCTTGCCCCTCCTCACCCAAGAAGAACTCGACTGGCTCCAAACCACCAATATCTAATACCCAATATCTCAAAAGGGAGGAATGACAATGAACCGCGAACAATTCATCAACATCATGGCCACCGCCAAGCTGTACGACCTGACCCAGGATTGCAGCATCTTTACCCCGCCGTGGCCGGGAGAAAAGGCCCTGGAGGTCCATTTCTTCAAGAGGGTCACGGGCGCCTATGGGGGTGGTCCGGGGGCCAACGGCCAGATCCTGAACTGGAGCAACACGGTAGGCACCCACCTGGTGGGCGAAACAGCCTTCCACTCCGGCGGCCGGGCTATCGCCGACATCCCCCTGCGGGACCTATGTGGGCCGGGCGTGGTGGTGGACATCTCTGACCTGGTATCCGACTACAGCCTGTACACGCCTGAGATGATCACCAGCCGGGTCACGGTCAGGAAAGGCGACATCCTGATCATTAATACCGGCTACCACCGCTACTCCTGGGATCAGCCGGATGTATACAACCCCCAGGCCCAGGGTGGGGTCGAATCCAAGGAGTTCGGCTTTCTGGTCCGACATCCCGGCCCTTCTCCCGATTTCTTCCCCTGGGCGCTGGACATGAAGCTCAAGGTCATCGGCGTGGACTGTGGCTGTGCCGAGCACCCCATGAACACCAACATCCGCTACATGCACCCCAACGAGTTCAAGAGAGCAGAAGCGAAGCTGCAGGCGGAGTACGGCAAGACCTGGGACGAGATGTTCCCGCCAGACGAATACTACCAAATGACCCACATGACCATCCCCAAAGCTCACCTGCTCTTTGCTGAATCCATTGTGGGGGAGATTGACAAACTGCGCAACCAGCGGGCCTGGATCATGATCATGCCCATCCCCTTCGTGGAAGTGGAAACGGCCTGGGCTCGGGTTTGCGCCATGCAACCACCCGACGGGATGAGCGAAGACGAATTCTTCCAGGTCATGGAGTCGGCGGAGATGCTGGACCTGACCATCCCCTTCAGCGTCCGGACTCCCCAGTGGGCCAACTACGAACCCCTGTCGGTCAAGTACACCAAGCGCGTCGGCGGTCAGTACTTTGGCCTGGGCCGCAACGGCTCCATCTGTAATGCCAGCATTCACCTGGCCACCCACATGGACGGCGAGAAACACTTCTGGCCGGCCGGGCGAGCCATCGGCCAGGTCCCCCTCCACGAGTGGGTCGGCCCGGGCGTCATTGCCGACATCTCGCACCTGGTCAGCGACTCCAGTGTCTACACGCCGGAGATGATCGAATCGGTGGTGGAGGTCCGTGAAGGCGACATCCTCATCACCAAGACCGGCTGGTACAAGTACGGTTGGAACAGCCCGGAT